>JAIBBP010000161.1 GCA_019694615.1 Microthrixaceae bacterium
ACGAGGCTCGACCGCACGACGACGCTGGCGATCCGGTCCGCCTCGACTCCTTCGTTGTACGCCAACGAGAACGTGCTGATCGCCGCCGGCATACCGCCCAGCACGATGACGATCGCGACCGATGACGACGACAAGGCGCCCACCTCGCGCAGGACGACAGCGACTCCGGCACTCACGAGCGGCGCTATGACCAGGCGTAGCCACACGTGGACCCAGACACCCGTCCTGGCCGATCGGAGGTGCTGCCAGTTATCCACGAGGTAGATGCCGAGCAGGAACATCGCAACGGGAGCCGTCGACGCCGCCAGCGGGCTGAGGGTGTCGGCTACCGCGCCCTCGGGGCCGTCGGGCAGCGCGCGTACCAGCAGCCCGGCGAGTGGTGCCCACAACAGCGGTTGCACGATCAGCCGTCGCCACTGGAGTCCGCCGCCGGTCCCCCCGCTCCACCGATGCAGCACCACGGGACCGGCCAGCACAGCGATGCCCACCTGCACTGCGACGAGCAGAGACGCCGGACCCCTCGCCCGTTCACCGAGCACGCTGACGACGAACGGCAATCCGAGGTAGGCCGTGTTGCCGAAAAGCAGCACCAACGCGATCGTGCCCCCCTGTCGGCCATCCATCGAGCGTCCGACCCACCAGCTGATCGTGAGGAGCACCGCATCGATCACCGGCACGACGACCCAGAAGCCCCATTGTGACGCCACCGACCCGTCAACATCGAGGACGCCGATCACCAGGAGCGCCGGAAATCCGATGTGAAGCGTGTAGACGTTCAGCGCGTCAACGGCCGATGGCACGTTCCTGATAGCACCCAACCGGACGACCAACGCTCCGAGCAACACCGGGACGGCGAGCACCGCGAGCCGGCCGACGTTGGCAGCGAACTCCGCAGCGCCGATCGCCGCCGTCAGTCCGATCACTCCCGAGCCCACGGCAACATGATGCACGCCTCACCGCTCCCACCCGGGAGCTTCTAGGGTCGCGGGCATGACCGACGCCAAACCAACCGTCTCGATCCCAAGTGAGACCCCACCCGCCGACCTCGTGATCGACGATCTCACCGTCGGCGAGGGCACCGAGGCGGTCAAGGGCGCGAACGTGACCGTGCACTACGTCGGAGTCGCCTGGTCGACCGGCACGCAGTTCGACGCCAGCTGGGATCGTAACGATACGTTCGAGTTCCGACTCGGAGCCGGCCACGTGATTCAGGGCTGGGACGACGGCGTCGCCGGTATGCGGATCGGAGGCCGCCGACGCCTCACGATCCCCCCGCACCTCGGTTACGGGGACCGCGGAGCAGGGGGAGCCATCAAAGGTGGCGAGACGCTCGTCTTCGTCGTCGACCTGATCAACGTCGGCTAACACCGGCTAACACCCTTCCTCGCGGTCGTGGTCCGCGCGCACCATTCGTTCAACGCACGGGTGGGTTTCGATCGTCCGGAAGTAGCGTGTTGCCCATGGCGCACCCCAACACGTCCGATGAGGCCTCGTCGCGTCTCGACGAGGCTCAGTCGCTCGCAGCCGACCGTCGGCGCTACGACGAGCTGACGCCGCTCTGTCTCCGGAGTCTCGTCGACTCCTACGACCACGGCCGGAGCCTGTTCTCCCACCAGCTGTTCCAGGGTCGCTGGTGTGAGGTCGACGAGGTGTATCCCCACGAGACGCTGACGAGCAGCTGCATCGCCCTGATCGGGTTGGCCCGTGCCGGCATCGATTTCGAAGCGATCGGAATCGATCCCGAGCAGACCATCGACGCAGTCGTGGGCGAGGTTCACCGAACCGGCTACCTCGGGGGCGTCGGATTGCTCATCTGGGCGAACGCCGTGGTCGACGGCCGGCGCGACGTTGCGTCGCTGCTCCGTGACGCGGGGAGCACGATCGAGCAGCTCTCCGACGACCTGCTTCCCTCCCTCACGACCATGGAAACCGCATGGACGGCGAGCGGGCTCCTTCACGAGGTCGCCCGCTCGGGGGATGTCGAAACTCGCCGGGCGGCCGCGGCCGCGGTCACCGAGCTCCGAACCAATCGGTACTCGGGATCGACCCGCCTCATGCGGCACGCCGGCAGCGGTGCCTCGGCCGTTCATCGGGCGCGAGGCCACATCGCGAACTTCGCGGACCAGATCTATTCGGTCCAGGCGTTCGCGTTCGCTGCGATCGTCCTCGACGACGCTGCGGCGAAGGGAGTCGGAGCCGCGCTCACCGCACGGCACTGCGAACTCCAGGGGCCGCTGGGACAATGGTGGTGGCACTACGACGCCGGGCGCGGCCACGTCGCGTTGCGGTACGCTGTCTATTCGGTGCACCAACACGGCATGGCTCCAATGGCACTGGCCGCCGCGACCGCTGCGACCGGCACCGACCATCGCAGCGAGATGTCGGCGAGTCTGCGGTGGCTCGACACGAACGAACTCGGCACCTCGATGGTCGACTCCGACCGCTCGACCGTGTGGCGAAGCATCGAGCGAGTGGAACCAGCGGTCGTCAGCAAGGTCCGGGGAGCACTCGAGGCGCTCGGCGCCTCCGACGAACGTGACGCAGACGTGGTGCTCAACCAGGAGACTCGGCCGTACGAATGGGCGTGGTGCCTCTATGCGGCAGCGATCGTGAACGACATCCCCAAGGGTCGTTCCATTGTCTGAGGACGCACCGTCTGAGAACGCGCCGTCTGAGGGGGCGCCGCACGACGGAGAGGCGATCGACGTGGCGCCGGAACCGGATGAACCGCTCGCCGACGTGTTCGACTGGCCGATCGAGCCGGCAACGATGCCCCAGGTCGTCTCTCTGTTACGTGGACCGTCCGATCACCCCCGTCTGATCGTCACCGTCAACGTCGCGCTCATGTGGATGGCGTCTGTCGACCCTCGGTTGAGCCGCATCGTGCAGAACTCGTCGCTGCGCGTCGCCGACGGAATGGGCGTCATCTGGTCGTGGCGGGCGCTTGGCCGACGGCTCCCAGAACGGGTGGCCGGTATCGACCTGATGGTCGAGCTGATCGCTGCGGCAGCGCAGGACGGCCGATCGATCTACCTGCTCGGCGCAAAGCAGGAAGTGCTCGACCGCCTCAAAGAGATCCTCGTGGCCGACTACCCGGGCCTCGAGATCGCCGGCTCACACCACGGCTACTTCGTGGAGGGGGATCACAACAAGATCGTCGGCGACATCAGGACTTCGGGTGCAGACCTTCTCTTCATCGGCATGCCCTCGCCATTCAAGGAGTTCTGGGCAGCGGAGCACCTCGACGAGGTCGGAGCCGACCTGGTGATGGGGGTCGGAGGAAGCTTCGACGTGATCTCCGGCTTCGTGCCCCGCGCCCCCCGTCCGATGCAGAAGGCCGGCCTCGAGTGGGCCTGGCGCCTGGCGTGCGAGCCGCGTCGAATGTGGAAGCGCTACGCGGTGACCAACGCGTGGCTTGCGCGCCGCGTGGTCACCGCGCTGCTTCGTCGTCGCCGCGCTCGCTGAGCGTCGGCGACTCGCTCTCTCAGCCCGTGTAGCTGACCGTCTCGGGCGCCATCCGGGTGGCAGCAGGGGCCGCCGCCTTCTCGACGACCTGGGGGAGCACCTCCGCCGGGGCCGTCGTGGGGGCAGCGGTGGTCTCAACGGCCTTTGCCACCGTGGTGGTGGTGGTGGGGGCGGCTGTGGTCGAGGTCGTCGTCGTCGTCACTGGGGCGGTCACGGTGATCGTGACCTGAGAGCACAGACCCCAGCCATCGCAGAAGCGGCTGATGGTGTAGGTGCCGGGAGAATCGAAGGTGAACACGCCAGAGGAGCCCTTGATGAACCCGTCGCCCTTGGTCTCCTGGTTGTCGCCGTCTGAGGAGATGACGTTGCCGTAGGTAGGCATGCCTTCGCCGTCAAGGCATGGCTCGTTGAGGCTGACCCGAACCGAGCCCCCAGCCGTGATCGTGGTATCCGACACGCTGAACGACGACTCAGCACCGGCGACCGGGGCCAAACCGCCGACCGCCAGGGTGGACAAGGAAATCGACGCGACAAGACGACGCAGCTTCATGGTTCCCTCCCGGGGAAAGAGAGCGGGAACCCTCCTCGACCGCCGAGGAGCCCGCTACGTCGACCGTACCGACGCAACCAGGCACTGACTAGTCTTTTATATCATTTCGTTACATCTGAGTCGATTTCAGCCGGTGTAGCTGATCGATCCCGCGTTGACCCGCGTCGCGCCCGGAGCCTCGGCCCTGGCCTGGACCCGAGGAAGGACGGCCACAGACCCTGTCGACGGTGCCGTGGTCGTCGACCGAACAGCCGCCGTGGTCGTCGGCGCCCCGGGGGTCGTCGACGACGGAGCGGCGGTTGTCGCGATCGTCGTCGAAGCTGTCGTGGTGGTGGTGCTCGTCGTAGCTGGTGCTGAGGTGGTCGCGGACACCGTGACCGTCACCTGAGCGAGGAGACCCTGGTTGTCGCAGAATCGACTGATCGTGTGGGTCCCCGGCGTTGTGAACGTGAAAATGCCTGTCGCGCCCTTGTCGAAGTGATCGCCCTTGGTCTCCTGGTTCTCACCAACCGAAGAGATGACATTGCCGTACTGGGGCTCGCCACCGGCGGTCAGGCACGGCTCCGTGAGGGAGACCTTGACCGAGCCGCCGGGGCTGATCGTCGTCTCCGACACGGAGAGCGACGGTGCCGCGCCGGCGATCGGCGCGACCGCGGCGACAGCAACCGCGGACAACGACAGGACGACAACAATGCGGCGCAGGTTCACGTTTCCTCCGAGGAAGTTGGTCGGACTCGACCCCTCGCAGCACAAGGAGTCCCCGGCAAGCTATCGCACGGCAGTGAACCGTCAGGACGCGAGCGTGCACCTCAACGCGGTCACCCAAGCGGAATCGGAGCAGGGCGAGATGGACCGGGTGCCGCTGGATCGAGGAACAGCGTGACGAGACGACGTGCCTCGGTCATCGAGTCGAAGTCCGATCGAACCGCGTCGTGGCCCGCCCGCCCGAACCGGTGCCGCAGATCGGCATCGGTGACGAGGCGATCGAGTGCTGCCTCCAGAGCGTCAGCATCGCCGGGCGCGACCACGAGTCCGTTGACTCCGTCCTGCACCAGTTCGGTGACACCACCAACGTTCGTCGCCACGACCGGAAGAGAACGAGCCATCGCCTCCATCAGGGAGACGGGCACCCCCTCGGCAAAGCTCGGGAGCACGAACACGTCCGAGGCCGCGAGCTGTTGCTGGACCTCCTCCTGACTGCAATAGCCGGCGAAATGCACGCTGTCGGCAATGCCCATCGAACGAACTCGCGCTTCCAGTTCCGCTCGCTGGGGGCCGTCTCCCACCAGCGTCAACGAGACCGGGCTGCCCTTCGCGATCATCGAGGCGACGGCGCCGAACAGCACGACCACCCCCTTCACCTGGTCGAGTCGGCCGACGAACAACAGCCGACACAGCTCGTCGGTTCGCTCGGCCGGTGAGATCTCGCCCGGATCGTCGACACCGCAGTGCACGATTCGGATTCTGGGCCACGCGGAAGGTGCCGTGAACAGGCTGGTCTGTGATCGTGCGAAGTTGCTGATCGCCGCGCAGAACGCGGCCCGCTCGACCTTGGTTCCGAGGCACCACTCAGTCGGTTCGAAGAAGATCGATGGACCGTGAATCGTGAAGCTGTAGGGAATCCCGCTCAGCTCCGATGCGAGCATCGCCACGGTGCAACTCGAGTCGGCGAAGTGGTTGTGCAGATGATCGACGCCGCGGTCCGCCATGAGGGCCGCGAGTCGCACCGCCTCGACGAAATACGCCACCTGTCGCGCCGCTCCCCGCCGACCGAGACGTCGAGTGCGCACGGCGAGCAGCGCAGCGCGCCAGAACCGAAGCGGCGAGCGACATGCCGCCGAAAGGAGTAGTGAGGCGAACTCCGTCGGTGACGATTCGAGCAGATAGGTCGTGCGTTCCCGCTCGGAGCGTTGACGCTCCCCCACCATGTGTTCCTCACCCGGGCGGCGAACACCGAACCGCTCGACGTCGACGCCGCACGCCTCGACCGCCGCTATCTCGCGCTGGATGAACGTGTCGGTCGCTCGTGGGTACTCACCGGTCAGGTACGCGACAGTCGTCACTGCTGCTCCGTGGCCCGAGCGTGAACAAGGTCGGTGTCGCCGAGGCTCCGAACGAACGCCTCGTCGAGACCGAAACGGGGAGTCCATGCAAGGAGCCGGCGCGCGCGCTCGTTGGAGTAGCGGAAGGGCTTGAAGCGGCCGTCGAGCTTCTCGGGAACGATGATGCCGGGGAACTTCGCGCGACCCTGAAGGAAGCGGTCGTTGACCGCGGCAACTGCCTTCGCCGTCGCCTTCATCACCGGCCAGGGGACGCCGACCGACTTTGGAATGTCTGTTCGACGGGAGAGGGCCGCGATGTACTCGGCTTGGGTCGGAAGCGCGTCGTCGACGATGTTGATCGTCGCTCCCGCGACGTCCGGCGCATCGACCGCGTTCACGATCGCCTCGGCGCAATTCTCGACGTAGGTCATGGGCAGGATCGATCGCCCACCGATGCGCAGGAAGACCGGTCCGAGCTCACCACCGAGCAACGCGTGCCAGAGGTTGTCACGCCCGTAGATCATCCCCGGACGGATGATGACGACATCACGGCGTGCCAACTCCTCCCGGTAGAGGCGCTCCTGAATGAGCTTGGTCTGTGCGTACTCGTCCCGTTTTGCAGGGTGGGTGTCGATCGGCGAGTCCTCATCGAGCACCGAGCCGGCCGGCATGGACGAATAGTCGTAGACGGAGAACGTGCTCACTGCCACCAGACGCGACACCGGCGAATCGGTCAGAGCGTCGAGCAGGTTCTCCGTCGCCAGAACCGTCCCGGCGAACTGGGTCGCGAAATCTCCCGCCTTGGTCGCGGCGAGGTGGATGACCACGTCGATGTCGGAGAAGACGCCATCGAGCGATCCGCGATCACGCAGGTCGGCACGAACGAGACGCAGCTTGGGGTGATCGGCGATCGAAGCGAACGGAGCCTTCGACGCCGGTCGCACCAACGCCGCGACGTCGTGACCTGCGTGCAACGCCTCGGCAACGACGGCGGAGCCGACGAAACCGGTCGAACCGGTCACCAGTACCCTCATCGCGCCGCCTCGGCAGGAGCGCGATCGTCGTCGGATCGGCTCCGGCCCGCAACGAGACGGTCGACGAGCCGACTCGTCCGCAACATGTCAGCAGTGGTCACCGGCGGTTCGGAGCCCGAAGCGAGCGCCGCATATGTGAGGTCGAGGAACCGCTCGAGCCCGACGTACGGCCCCTGCTGCATGATCTTCCGCTTGAAGGAACGGGGTCCTCCCAAGAACAGCGAGACACCACCGACGAGCATGTTGACGATCGGCGAGAGCTGCTTGCCTCCTGGTCGAGGGATCACCTCCGACACCCGACCGCTGAACAGCTCGACCTGTCCGTATCCCTTGGAGCCGCGAACTGTGATCTCGAAGCAATCCGGAGCCAACAGCGCCGAGAACCGGATCCGAGCGTGCACCGCACCATCAGGGCCGGTGCCGATGAGCATCGAGTCGAGATCGTCAACCGGCACATGCGCCACACCTCCGTGGCAACTCCATCGACTGTCCACCACCTCCCAGTCGACCTCCGTGGCGAAATGGTCGACGAGGTAGGTGAGGTGGGTGATGAAGTCGTGGATGACCCCCGCTGGCAGGCGGTGGATCGGACTCGGAAGATTCGGATCGCCGAAGCGTCCCGCGGGATCGTTCACCGGGAGACCCATCCGTACCTCGATCTCGCCGATGTCGCCGACAACACCCGCCGCGACCATTCCGTCGAGGTGCTCTATCTCGGGGTTGAACCGGTAATTGTGATTCTCGATCAACCGACGCCCGGACCGATCCGCCGTGGCGAGCAGGGCTTCGAGGTCCGGCGAGTTCAGCGTGATCGGCTTCTCGCAGATCACGTGCGCGCCCGACTCGAGTGCCGTCTCCGACAGCGCGATGTGCGTCGAGGGGGGCGTGAGCACGTGGACTACCTCGGGCTGAGCTTCGACCAGCATCGTGTCGAGAGAGCGGAACGGCGTCGTGCCGTATGTGGATGCAGCGTGCTCCACCGACACGCGTGACATATCGCACACGCCGACCAGCTCGGCCCGTGCCGAAGCAGCGAGAAACCTCAGATGCTCACTCGAGATGCCGCCCGTGCCCACGACCGCGGCGCGTAGCCGCGGCGCTGAGCCGCTCGGGAATTCCGCCATGAACCGATCACCACTTCCTACGTCGGGGTCGGCGTCATGTTGACTGAGGCGACTTGGGAACGCAATCACCAACCCCACGCCCCGAAGCGCTGGCGGTGGTTGGAGTCGGTTCCCACCTCGATACCATTCCTGAGGATGAATCAGGTGACTTCACCGACCGACGGGCTCGCCCGGGTCGAGCTCTTCGGGCTCGACTTCGTCGACGACACGTCGCTCGACCGGGTTGTCGACCTCCTGCTCGATGGCTCACCCGACGCTGTGGAGGGCCATCCGGTCGTCGTCACTCCCAACACCGATCTCCTCCTCCAAGTTGTGAACACCCCTGACAACCGGATCAGGGACTTCTTCGCCAAAGCGTGGTGCGTGCTCCCCGACGGACAGCCGATCGTGTGGGCGAGCCGGTTGCTCGGCCGACCGCTGCGGTTCCGGCTCACCGGCTCCGACCTCTTCGCTCGCCTCTGGCCGAAGCTGGTCGCTCGCTCTGCCCCTGTAGTGGTCCTGGCCCCGAGCGCCGCTGTAGCCACGGCCCTGCGGGAGTCGAACCCGGCCGCAGCCACCGTGGTCGCGCCGGTGATCGACGCAGCGTCACGTTCCGACATCGTCTCCGTCGCCCAGATGTGCGTCGCCGAGATCACCGCGCTACTCGCCCAGTTCGTCATCCTGAGCCTCGGCCACCCCAAGGATGCTCTGCTCGCTGAGGAGATCCTTCGCCAACTCTCAGACACGTCGACCGCGCTTCCGTTCATCCTCTGCCTCGGTGGCTCAGCGGAGATGTACCTCGGAATCCGACGCCGCGCACCCCTGTGGATGCAGCGGTGCTCGGCGGAGTGGCTGTACCGGTTTGCACAGGAGCCGCGTCGGCTGTTCTACCGGTACTTCGTTCGGGACAGCGCGTTCGTTCCGCTCGTGTGGCGCGAGTACCGAGCGCAACGCCGCTCCCGGACCAAGGGCCGGGCGGCGTGACCTCAGGAGTCGGCGACAGCCCAGTCGTCTCCGTCATCATCCCCGTCGGAGCCGTCGACGAGTTCCTGCCACTGCAGCTCGACGCGCTGTCAGACCAGTCCTTCGACCAGCCGTGGGAGCTGGTGTTGTCGATGAACCAGCCCGGCTCTACGACGGACCCACGGATTCTCGAGCATCGTGTCCATCCCATGGCGACGCTCCTCGTCGTCGACTCGTCGGCGACTCGTAGCGCTGCTCACGCTCGGAACGCCGGAGCTCACGCGGCAACAGCGGACCTTCTCGCGTTCTGCGATGCCGACGACATCGTGGAGCCGACGTGGTTGGAGTCGATCGTGAGCGCGTTGGCCAGCACGTCGTCGGGGAAGTGGAAGGTCATGAA
>JAIBBP010000147.1 GCA_019694615.1 Microthrixaceae bacterium
GGGAAGAGTTCGAACTGTCCGGACTCAGAGCCCAAGCTGGGACTTGAGGGCGTCGGCGCGGTTGGTGAGCTCCCACGTGAACCCGTCGCCCGAACGCCCGAAGTGACCGTAGGCGGCGGTGGGCTTGTAGACCGGCCGGCGAAGGTCGAGGTCGCGGATGATGGCCGCCGGACGGAGGTCGAAGACCTCCTTGACGGCGTCGGTGAGCTTCGTCTCGTCGACGACGGCAGTGCCGAAGGTTTCGACGAGGATCGACACCGGCCGCGCCATGCCGATGGCGTAGGCGACCTGAACCTCGCACCGCTTGGCGGCGCCCGACGCGACCACGTTCTTGGCGACCCAACGTGCCGCGTAGGCAGCTGAGCGGTCGACCTTCGACGGATCCTTGCCGCTGAAGGCGCCGCCGCCGTGGCGGGCCATGCCGCCGTAGGTGTCGACGATGATCTTGCGGCCGGTGAGGCCGCAGTCGCCGACGGGGCCACCGATGACGAACTTGCCGGTCGGGTTGACGAACACCTCGTAGTCGTCGTCGGCAAACTCGGCGGGAATCACCGGCCGGATCACGTGCTCGATCAGGTCGGGGCGGATCTCGGTGTCACGATCGACACCGTCATTGTGCTGCGTGGAGATGAGCACGGCCTTGAGGCGAACCGGGCGGTTGTCCTCGTACTCGAACGTGACCTGCGTCTTGCCGTCGGGACGGAGGTAAGGCACCACACCCGACTTGCGGACCTCACTGAGGCGCTCGGACAGGCGGTGGGCTACGTGGATGGGCAGCGGCATCAGGGCGTCGGTCTCGTCGCTGGCGTAGCCGAACATCATTCCCTGGTCGCCAGCGCCCTGCTTGTCGAGCTGATCGTCCTCACCCGCGGTGCCGGCGCGCACCTCCTCGGAATCGTCGACGCCCTGGGCGATGTCGGCGGACTGCTCGTCGAGCGCAACCATCACACCGCAGGTGTTGCCGTCGTAGCCGAACGACTCGCGGTCGTAGCCGATCCCGTTGATCGTCTCGCGGGCGATGGCCGGGATGTCGACGTAGGCGGACGTGGTGATCTCGCCGGCCACAAAGCACAGGCCGGTGGTGACCATCGTTTCGCAGGCCACGCGGCTCGCAGGATCCTGCTCGAGGATCGCGTCGAGGATCGCGTCGGAGATCTGATCGGCCATCTTGTCGGGGTGGCCCTCGGTGACCGACTCCGAGGTGAAGGTCCAGTTGGTCATTGATTTCCTGCCTCTGTGGGTTGAGTTGGGGGCGACTCGGTCGGACTAGGCCCGGCGCTCGTCGATGATGAGGTTGAAGATCTCGCGAGCCACCGCCCGCTTGGAGGTGAGCCCGACCTCGTGACGCCGCCCCGAGGCGCACAGAATCGTCACGGAGTTGGTCTCGTGCTCGAAACCGACTCCCGGAGCGCCGACATCGTTGGCCACGATGAGGTCCGCCCCTTTGCGGGTCAGCTTCCCGAGGGCGTTGGCCTCGACGTCGAACGTCTCAGCAGCGAACCCCACGATCGTCTGCCCCGGCGTCTTGTTGGTGCCGAGCGCAGCGAGCGTATCAGTCGTGGGCCGCAGCTCGATCGTGGGAACGCCGTCGGCCTTCTTGATCTTGTGCTCCGCGACGACGACGGGCGTGAAGTCGGCGACGGCCGCGGCCATCACGATCACGTCGCTCGAAGCCGAGCGACCGATTACCGCGTCGTGCATCTCGGCGGCCGTCGACACCTGCACCCGGTCCACCGCGGGCGACGACGGGATCGCCGTCGTCGTCACGAGCGTGACCGCGGCGCCTCTCGCCGCGGCCTCCTCGGCGAGCGCGTGGCCTTGACGGCCCGAACTGCGGTTGCCGATGAAGCGCACCGGGTCGATGGGTTCGCGGGTTCCGCCGGCGGTGACCAGCACGCTGAGTCCGGCGAGGTCGGGCGCTGTGAGAGCCTGCTCGACCGCGGCGACGATGATCTCGGGAGCGGCGAGCCGCCCCGCTCCGACATCGCCGCCGGCAAGTCGGCCTTCCTCAGGGTCCACGACGATGACCCCGCGCCGGCGCAGCGTGGCGATGTTGTCCTGCACCGCGGGGTGCTCCCACATCTCGGTGTGCATCGCCGGGCAGACGATGACCGGTGCCCTCGTCGCGATCAGCGTGGCGGTGAGCAGATCGTGGGATCGACCGATCGCGTAGTCGGCGATCAACCGTGCTGTTGCGGGAGCGACGACGATGAGATCGGCGTTCTGGCCGAGACGCGTGTGTGGAATCGGGTCGGACTCGTCCCAGAGGGAGGTCTGGACCGGCTCCGAGCCGAGCGCGGACAGCGTTGTCTCGCCGACGAAGTGCGCCGCTCCGTCGGTCATGACGGGAGCGACGTGTGCACCGGCGTCGATGAGTCGGCGAAGCAGCTCGACCGCCTTGTAGGCGGCAATGCCTCCGGAAATCCCCAGGACGATGTTGCTGCCGGCGATCATCGCTTCGAGCCGTGCCGGCGACGGAGGACGATCAGTCCTCGTCGGCCTCGGCTGCTGCTGCGGCTGCGGCCGCAGCATCGGCCTCGGCCTCCATTGCGGCCTCTGCCGCGGCTGCCTGCTCCGACGCCTTGACGCCGACGATCGCGTCGGCAGCGATCTCCTCGAACGCGATCGACAGGGACTTGGAGGCGGTGGAAGTCACCTGGGGCGGCACAATGCGGCCGAGACCGTCGCCGAGCTGGCCGTAGTAACTGTTGATCTGCCGCGCCCGCATCGAGGCCAGCGACACGAGGGAGAA
>JAIBBP010000150.1 GCA_019694615.1 Microthrixaceae bacterium
GCGTGTAGGCGATCATCGTGGCCATCGACGCCGTGACAGCCACCGGATCACGGTGAGTGACGACGACAGTTGCATCGGGGAAGACCCGGGCGAGCACCGCGAACTGCTCGAGATGCTGCGGGGACTTCAGGACCCAGCGCGTGCCGCCGCGCAGGAAGGTCAGCGCCTTCAGCACCGTCTTGAGGTACTCGTAGTGCGGAGTCTGGTCCGCGGCGAGATACCGGTCGCGCCACGTCGGGATCAGGGCGAGCGTCTCGAAGAACATCGACGAGAAGTCGATGGCCAGGAGCTGGATCTCCTCGTGGACATGATCGGCGGTCATCTCGTGCATGCGCTTGAAGTACGGCAACGCGGCGTCCATGAAGTCGCATGCCGCCTGGGTTCGCGCACGTCGCGGATCGATCCCGTCGACACTCGTCACATCACCCGGTGGCGGGACGGGCTCCACGCTCTCCCAGTACGGCAGCGACCGCAGCGAAGGGTCAGCGGAGAGCATGTTATGAAGGTGCGTCGTGCCGGTGCGCGGAAGCCCGGCGATGATGATCGGCGCGGTCACCTCGATCTCGTGGATCTGCGGATGACGAGCCAGCAGATCGGCAAGGAGCAACCGGTTGCGCACCAGCTGGAGAAACACCGTGTGCACCGTGATGTGACCCATATGCGACAGTGCGGGCGCGGCTGAGTAGGCGTCCAACAACGCCTTCATGCGCACGCGGAAGTCATCACCGTCGACGCCGCCGAAGTCGTCGAAGCATCGACCCGACGCCGAGAGCTCCTCACTCGCATGGTCACAGATGGCATCGACGTCGAGCGGCATCAGGTCGACGAGTGGTTTCGCCGCCTCGATCGTCGCTGCCACCTCGGGGGCGAACACCGGCTCGGCGTAGTCGTCGACGTGAACGCGGTCGTGATAGTTCCCGGCGGGGCTCATCAGCTGACTCCCGGCTCACCCGTGAGGCCTGATCGACCGGGGGTCCGGCCGACTTCGGCGTCTGCGGCAAACCTCTCGACATCGGCCACCGGCACAACGCGGCACTCCAGCGGAGCAGGAGTCGATTCGGGAAGGAACCACCGAAGCCAGATCCGGCCGGAGCTGTGACCTTGAGTGTCCACCCAGTTGGGATGCCGAGGGTCTCGCCCGGAGATGACCACCGTCCACGATCCGTCCGGCTCGTACACAACCTGATCGCCGTTGATCGTGACCCGGCCGCGGTCGTAGTTGTAGGTGTGAAGCAGTGGGTTCCAAAGGCACAGGTTCCAGAATGCACAGCCCGGCGACCTGCCTCGAACCACCAGGGCTTCGTCGTCGGCAAGGTCGAACGGCCCATGGCGTAGGCAGCGTCGCCGGCAGCCCACCCGAAGGTGGCCGTCGGCACCGGGTACGGCGGTTCGATGTCATTGGGGACACCGAATGTCCCGACGGGCACGAGAGCCGCCTGGTCTCTGATCCATGTGAGGGCGCAGGTCATCCGGCGGGCGAGGTCATCGTCGGAGAGTCGGTAGGGCGGTGCCGGGTCCAACGCCTCGATCCGCCAGCTCGTTCGACGCATCGTCACCGGATCGGGCAGGTAGTCGCGGGTGAGGGCGACGACCGACTCGGGGTCGGTGACGATCCCGGGCCCGCTGTCAACGGGTTCGGGGGAGATCCAGAACGAGAAGCCGCCATCGTCGTCGAAGGTCAGATCGCGGTCGTTGATGGTGTCGACGATTCGCTCGGAATAGCGGCCGTCGGCGGGTCCGGCGTAGACGGTCAGCGACAGATAAACAGCATCGCCGCGGTTGCCCACGACGCGGTAGCGGCGGCCCGGCCCGATGGGCGCATGCTGGTAGTAGGCGTCGGCGTTGTCGCCACCCCACTTCTTGGACGCCCCGACGATGTCGACGAAGCGGGGAGCGTCGACATCGCCCCAAACGAAACAGTCGAGGGCCACCTGGGTGATCGAGAACAGCCAGCGGTACGCCTCACAGACACTCTGCTCGTCGGCGCCGATCTCGGGGTGCGCCACGAGCTTCTGTTCGAGCGCTCGCAACTCGTCGAGGATCTCAGCGAAGACCGCCCCCGTCTTCGCCCCGAGGTGCCGGTTGCTCGGCCTTGCGCCCCCCATCGTCACCTCAGTCCGCCGGCGCGATGCAGCACCAGCCGCGTCGAGTCAGTTCATCGGCCAACAGGTCGGCGGGCAGCCCTGCGACGATCTCCTCGCGGTGGCGTTGCAACCGGGCGTCAGCGCGGTCGGCGGTGATGGACGATTCGAGCAGCAACTGCTCACCGGCACCACCGGTCGCCTCGGGGTCGCCACTGTTGAGACGGTCGATCAGCTCGCTTGCCTCACCCACCGTGAACTTGCCCGACGCCTGGCGCTGGGTGAGACCGAGACGGTGCCGAGCCTCCCGGAACGAGCCGTAGTCGTGTTGCTCCAACAAGGAGGCGAGGTACTCGATCTGTTTGCCCGATGCCGGCGGTCCCGAGGACTGTCCGAAAGCCATGGCCCGACCCTACCCACATGCACTGACACCCATCCGGGCGACGCACCCGCGCCAGAGGTTCAGCCTCCGAGCACCTCGAAGCTTCCGCCCCAGCTGCCGTAGGAACCCGACTCGACACCGTGGGCCGTAGCGCCCTCATAGGTCGTCGCACCCGGCGCGATCTCGATGACAACGCGGCCTCCTGATTCGAACGTGATGAGCCCGACGAACACACCGGCCGTGCACACCGACGAGTCGTCGGTGAACGGACCGGTACCCCAGAGCGCGTGGATCGTCCCGCCAGCCGGACACTCGTATGCGACCTTCAGGCCGTCCTGACCGCGGAACTCCCCCGGGCTGGAACTCCAGCTCACGTCAACCGCGTCCTGGTCCGAGGTCGCAGCCGAGCCGCCACCGCCGGAGCTGTCGGCCCCGCCCGTCGTGGTCGTGAGGTCATCGTCCGGCGGGGTCGACGTGGTGGTCGCCAACCTTTCGGTCGTCGTCGGCTCCTCGGTCACGGTCGTCGTGGCCTGAGCCACGCTCTTTCCGACCGTGACCTTGCCAGTGTCGGAGCAGCCGGAGGCCCCGACGCCGACGAGCGCCGCGACACCGACAACGATCGCGCCTCGGATTCGCGTGGTGGTCATGTGTCTCACGCTACCCATCGGAGTGGCCGAGGATCGGGACAACCCCGCTACGATGCACGCCCGTGCACCCACCTCCGGGTGCCCACCGCTGAGCCCTCCGCCCGCTCGCCGCGTCGCCTTCGGCACGCTCGATCGGCCGTCGTCAGCGGACTCAGTCTGGAGAACTCCCATGGCGGACCCCCGCGCCAACCACCGTCCCTCGCACGCGCCTGCCCACCGATCCGCACACCGCGAATCGGAGAGTCACCTCAGCGGATTCGCCGAGCTCGGCGTTCCCGATTCGCTCGTCGCGACGCTCGCCGACGCCGGGATCACGGCTCCGTTTCCGATCCAGGCCGCCACGCTGCCCGACACACTGGCGGGCCGCGACGTACTCGGGCGGGGTCGCACCGGCTCCGGCAAGACCCTGGCCTTCGTGCTACCGATCGTGGCGCGGCTTGCCGCCGACGGCGTTCGGCCCGAGGACCGTCGGCACGGTCGACGCCCTCGCGCACTAATCCTTGCACCAACCCGCGAGCTGGTCGCTCAGATCAACGAAACGGTGATGTCGCTGACTCGCCCGCTGCGGCTCCGGACCGTCACCGTCTTCGGCGGCGTGTCGGCAAACCCGCAGATCGAGGCTTTCCGCAAGGGCGTGGACATCGTCATCGCCTGTCCGGGTCGGCTGGAGGATCACCTCGGCCAACGCAACACCAGCCTCGACGACATCGAGATCACCGTGCTCGACGAAGCGGATCACATGGCCGATCTCGGGTTCCTACCCGGCGTGAAACGCATTCTCGATCGGACGCCGCGTGGATCGCAGCGCATGTTCTTTTCTGCGACCCTCGACAATGGCATCGACGTCCTCGTGAAGCGGTACCTCGACAACCCCATAACCCACAGCGTCGACTCCGAGCAGTCCCCAGTAGCAGCGATGGTCCACCACGTGCTGCACGTCGCGACCGACGACCGTATCCCCGTCATCGTCGACCTCGCGTCGGCACCGGGCCGAACGATGATCTTCACCCGCACCAAACATCGTGCGAAGCAGCTGACCCGTCAGCTCGTCCGTCACGGCGTCCCGGCGGTCGAGATGCACGGAAACCTGGCGCAGAACACCCGCACCCGCAACCTCGCGGCGTTCTCCGACGGGAGAGCCACCGCGCTCGTCGCCACCGATATCGCAGCCCGCGGCATCCACGTCGACGACGTGGCACTCGTCATCCACGCCGACCCACCCGTCGAGCACAAGGCGTACCTGCACCGATCCGGCCGCACCGCGCGTGCCGGCAACGAGGGCACCGTGGTCACGCTTGCCACCGAGGATCAGCGCAGCGACGTCAAGCAACTTGCACGAAAGGCCGGGATCAACCCGACGGTCACCCAGCTACGGGTGGGAGACCCGCTGCTCACCGAGCTGGCGCCAGGAGAGCGGTCGCGGCTCTCGCCGAGCGAGATGGACGCGGCGTTGCCCTCCGCACCCCAGCAGGGCAACCCGCCCGGCACCGGCAAGCGATCACGCTCATCGTCGACCGGGAGATCCGCGACGCCGACCGGCGGCCAGCGACGATCACGTGGCGGAGCAGGCGGCGGTACAGGCAGTGGCGCTACCAACGGCAGAGGTCGACGTCGCAGCCGGTAGCGTCTCGCCGGTGACAAACACGGTGACGTTCCCCGGCAGCACGATCCCAACCGCCCTGCTCGGGGTCGGCACCTGGGCCTGGGGCGACTCGTACACCTGGGGAATGGGCAGCTACGACAGCGCGCTGACCGAGGCAACGATCGCCGAGGCGTGGGAGGCGTCGATCGAGGCCGGTGTGACGTTGTTCGACACCGCGGAGGTCTACGGCAAGGGCGAGAGCGAGCGCATCATCGGCCGTCTGTTGGAGTCCGATCCAGGCCGACGCGAGTCGCTCGTGCTCGCCACCAAGTTCATGCCGTCGCCGTGGAAGCTGAACGTTCGAACGGCGATGCGGTCAGCGCTCGAAGCGTCACTCGAACGGCTGGGGGTCCAGCACGTCGATCTCTACCAGATCCACGGGCCGGTGAGCCTTCGGGGCAAGGCGGCCCTGGCCGAGGCACTCGCCGAAGTACACAGTGCGGGACTCACCAGCGCCGTCGGCGTCTCGAACTACTCGACCAAGGAGATGGCGTCGATCGCCGACGAACTCGCCAAGCGCGGGCTGCCACTCGCCTCCAACCAAATCGAGTTCTCACTGCTCCGACGGAGCCCCGAAACCTCAGGCCTCCTGGCCGAATGCCGCCGACTCGGCGTCGTGCCCCTCGCGTACTCCCCAATCGGTCAGGGTCGCCTCACCGGCAAGTACTCGGCCCACAACCCGCCACCCGGCAAGCGAACGTTCTCGAACCATCCGATGGGGAAGGTCGACACGATCGTCGCCGAGCTCCGACGAATCGGAGACGCCAACGACGGGCGGACGCCGAGCCAGGTCGCGTTGCGTTGGATCATCGACAAGGGTGCTGTGCCGATCCCGGGAGCGAAGAACCGCAAACAGGCCCAGGAGAATGCGGGGGCCCTCGGCTGGGAGATGGCGCCTACCGACGTTGCGGCGCTCGATCGCGTGGGGCTCGACGGCCTCGTGTCGCTGTCGAGCCGCTTCTGGCAGCACGGCTGAGCTGAGGCCGTCGTCCCCAAACCCAAGACCCCATCGGGAAGCCGGATGGGGCGGGTTCGCCCGGTGAACCTGGGTCGATCGGCCCATCGACCTCAAGGTTCATCACCACCCGCGCCGATCACAGTGCGATGATTCGACGTGGCGCAGCGCTCCTTCTGATCGGTCTGGTTCCGTTCCTCGCTGGTTGCCCACCGCAGCCGAAGAGCGCGCCGGGCGCCGCTGCTCCGGACGACTGGGCGACGGCGATGCTCAACAACGTCAACGCCCAACGTGCAGCATCGGGCCTCGGACCGATCGCATTGTGCGGCACGTTGAACAACGCCGCGCAGGCACACTCCGCGGACCAGGCGGCGCGGGCCACGATGAGCCACATCGGCGGCGACGGTTCCAACCTCAGCCAACGCGCCGGCCGGGCCGGCTACAACGGGTGGACGAACCTCGGCGAGAACGTGGCCTACGGCTACGGCAGCGTCGATGGAGTCATGGTCGGGTGGATGAGCTCCCCCGGCCACCGCGCCAACATCCTGAGCGGGGACTACACCCACCTCGGAGTCGGTCGAGCCGGCAACGGCGGCGTCGACTACTGGACTCAGGTGTTCGGTCGCAACGGGACCTGCTGATCGCGCACTTCGCGCTGACGACGCGACGAGGTCTACGATCCTCCAGCGTGGCCGAATCGCTCAGGACCGTCGACGCCCGAGCGTTCTCCACTCCAAACTCCGAAGCGGTCGCACACTTCGCTGAGCAGGGCTGGCTCCTGACGAACACTCTCGACCACGCAGCTCTCGAAGACCTCCGTTCGTGGGTAGACGAGATCGCCGGTTGGCCGAGCGACGGCGACGGGTGGCTCCATCACCGTGAGCTGACCGACGACGGCCCGCAGCTCTGCCGAAGCGAGAACCTCGTCCCGTTCCACGAAGGGCTCCGTCAGCTCCTCACCTCGGGCAAGCTCGTCGAGATCGCGTCGGCTCTGCTCGGTCAACCGGCGGTGCTCTACAAGGAGAAGATCAACTACAAGCCGGCCGGAGGCGCCGGGTACGCGCCGCACCAGGATGCGCCCGCGTACCCCTTCGTGGACTCCCATGTGTCGTGCATGGTCGCGATCGACGACGCGACGGTCCTCAACGGGTGCCTCGAGGTCGTGTCAGGAATGCACGGAAGCATTCTCGACATGGATGACGCCGGGTGTGTGCGACCCGACATCGCGTCGAGCCTGGATTGGGCACCTGTGGAGGTAGCGGCCGGTCAGACCCTCTGGTTCCACTCCCGCACTCCGCATCGAAGCGGCCCGAACTCGTCGACCACCGCGCGACGTGCGCTGTACCCCACCTACAACGCGCTGGCAGAGGGGGATCTGCGCGATGAGTACTACCGGGAGAAACTCGCCGCGTTCGCCGCCGACGACGGCTCGGGCTTCCACGCCAAGGTGTCGCTCATCGGCGATTTCCAGGGGAGGGCGGTATGACCGACGTCGGTGCGGAGGCAGCGAGGAGCGTCGCAGCGCTCCTCGACCTCTACGAACGGTGGGGTCGGGAGAACTACGACGAAGGGCTGAGCCAGACCGAGCACGCGCTCCAGACCGCCGCACTGGCGATCGCCGACTCCGCTCCTGACGACCTCGTCGTCGCAGCGCTGCTTCACGATGTCGGGCATCTCCTCGATCTCGCTGCGTCCGAAGGCCACTGGGAACCCACCGACATCGACTTGAACCACGAGTCGGTTGGCGCCCGTCACCTCGCCGAAACCTTTCCGCCCGGGGTCACTGCCCCGATCGCTCTCCACGTCCGAGCCAAGCGCTACCTCGCAGCGACGGACCCCGACTACGCAGCGACGCTGTCGGACGGCTCGACGCGGAGCCTCGCCCGACAGGGCGGCCCGATGTCGGCAGATGAGATTGCGGCCTTCGAGGCGAACCCCGAGTTCGACGCGGCGATCGCACTGCGTCGTTGGGATGACGGAGGCAAGGTCGACGGGCTACCCGTACCGGAACTGAACGAGTACCAGGCGCTGCTCTGCCGGGTCGCTCAGGAGCCTCAGCGACGATCCTGACCTGGTCGCCTCACCGGCTCGGAGCCCGGGTGCGGGTCGTATCCGATCCCACCACGACGTGGCGTCCCGTGGGATAGCGTTCAGCCCGACGCCATATCGCCCCTCGCTCCGGGGCGACCGCCGTGTGGTGTTGGGCAATCTGGGGGGGTTTGAGCATGCGACGTCGATGCCTTGGCGTTCTCCGCCTCGTGGTGACCTTGGCGCTCGGCGCCTCGATCCCCGGGTGCAGCGTTCCGGTCCGCAGTGGCCAACCCACCGCCGCCCCTGTTGGGCCGGTGGCAGCCTTAGCGGTCGGTGACAACAACGGCGTCAGCCCCGCTGGTCGGTTCACCATCGTGGGTCGGGACATCGTCGATCCGACCGGGCACAAGTTCTATCCGATCGGAGCGAACGTCGCGGTACGCCAGGGTCCGTTCGAGACGGGGTACATCTTCAACTGGAACGGCACGGCGACCGACCACGCCGCCGACGTGAAGGCGTGGGGTTGGAACATCGTTCGAGCCAACCTCATCTGCGTACCACCCGGCGCCCCGAACGCCACCCAGATGAACGACGGCATCGACGCGTTCATCAACGAGTACACCGCTCTCGGAATCGTCGTGATGGTCGACTGCCACGACGTCACCGGCCGGGACTACGGACCGGCGGATCCTCAGATCACCGCCCTTTACCCCTTTTGGGAGGGTCTCGCTCAACGGTGGAAGGACAACCCCTACGTCTGGTTCAACATGTTCAACGAACCCGTGTCCGGAGCGTCGCCTGCCCAGGTCGAGAACTGGCTCGCACTCCAACAAAGCGCCCTCGCGCGCCTCCGTGCCATCGCACCGCACAACATCTTCGTCGCAGATATTCCCGGATACGGCCAGGCAGCGCACACCTTCACCGGCCCGAACTCCGTTACCCGACTCGGCGCCGGCCAGTGCAACGTTCTCTATGCCTGGCATGCCTACGGAGCGCTCGGCAACAACGGCACCTTCGGCGACTACGCCGACTACGCCGACGAAGCGGCCAGCCGTGAGAACCACCTCGAGGCCCTGACCTTTATTCGCGACAACAACATCCCGGTCGTGATCGGCGAGCTCGGAGACCCGCTCACACTCGACCAAGGTACTGCCGGGCAACCGATCTGGAACCGCAACGCCGCCAGGGCCGTCATCGACCTCGCCCCACAGTTCGGGGTGGGCATGCTCTGGTGGCACGCAACCGGCGACAGCGGGAACTCGCTCTACTACTCGCTGATGCAGGACAACCACACCGCACCCTGGTCTGCAGCCACGACCGGCGCCGGTCTCTCCGACGGCGGTACGCGCTTCTGGAACGCGTCGAAGAACGCCCCAGACCTCGGCCAGTTCACCGGCGACCTCTCCGCATCCAACTGCGGGACTGAACCGCCGACGAGCACGACGAGCACAACCACGTCCACGAGCACCACGACATCGACCACGACGACAACAACGTCAACGACAACGTCGACGACGTTGCCGCCAACGACCACGACATCGACCACGTCGACCTCGACCTCGACGCTGCCGCCGACTACGACGACGTCAACAACATCAACGAGCACGTTGCCGCCAACGACCACGACGTCGACGACGACGTCGACGACAACGTCGACGTCGACGGTGCCGTCGGTGTGTGTGGCGCAGCGGTTGGAGGCGGAGTCGGCAGTGTTGTATCGGGTGCAGGTGGATCGGAACTGGGCGCCGTATTCGGGGACGGGGGTGATCGGGTGGTTTGACGCGGTGGGTGATTCGGTGA
>JAIBBP010000144.1 GCA_019694615.1 Microthrixaceae bacterium
GACAACGCCACCGCCGAGGGGCGAGCGCTCAACCGCCGCGTCGAGTTCCAGATCAACAACCTGCTCGGCTGACGACTCGAGCGCCCTCGCGGCGGCGGGCCTCCGTGAGCCAGCGGTCCCGTATCGGGCCCCGTGACGCACGTTCGGCGTGCGTCGTGAGTCAGCGGTCCCGAATCGGGCCCTCCGACGCACGCCACGCCCGCTCGGTGAGCCGTCGCCACCGGTCGGACACGCGATGACCGACGGCTACGGTGGTCGCGCATGAGCAGCACCGTGAGCGTGAGCCGTGACATCGCTGCGTCCCCCGAGGCGCTGTGGGCGATGGTGACCGACGTGACCCGCACCGGCGAGTGGTCGCCCGAGAACCAGGGCGGCGCATGGCTCGGCACGGCCACCGCCGCCGCGCCCGGCGCACGCTTCAAGGCCCGCAACCGCAACGGCTCGAGATCGTGGAGCACCGTGTCGAAGGTGCTCGACGCCACCCCCGACAGACGCTTCGCGTTCCGGGTGATGGCCGGTCCGATCAAGGTGGCCGACTGGAGCTATGCGTTCGAGCCCACCGCGGACGGCTGCCGCGTCACGGAGTCGTGCACCGACCTGCGGCCCGGCTGGTTCAAGCCGATCGCGAAGCTCGCCACCGGGGTGGCCGATCGCGACACGCACAACCGTGCCGGCATGGAGCAGACGCTCGAGCGTCTGGCCGCAGCAGCCGAGCGGTAGCACTCGCCGCAGACACCTGCGGGGCCACCGAAACGGCGAACGAACGTGGGCGCAGAGGGACTCGAACCCCCGACCAATGCCTTGTAAGGGCAGTGCTCTACCAACTGAGCTATGCGCCCGGAACGGGACGGCACATGCTAGCGGCGACCCCTGCGGCCGGACCCTGGCGGTTCAGACACCCCAGCTCCGACGGGCGGCGAGCAACTGCTCGTGCAGTTCGGGGGTGGCTGCGGCGACGGGCGTGCGACGGGCGGCGTGGTCGAGCGGCCAGAGATCGCGATCGTGCAGATCGGTGACGACCGCCCCCGCCTCACGACAGATGAGCGACGCCCCCGCGTGGTCCCACGCCCCGTGGGCCTCGTGGATGCAGTCGACGTAGCCGTCGAGCACGCCCGCGGCGACCTGGCACAGGTCGAGCGCCACGGCCCCGTACACCCGCGACTGGGCGTAGCCGAGGTGCCGCGGTGGCAGGCCGTTCAGACCGACGATCGACTCGCCCACCTGCGTGCAGCCACTCGGCCGAAGCCGCTCGCCGTCGCAGAAGGCGCCGCTCCCCCGCTCGGCCCAGTAGCGCACCCCGCTGGCGAGGTTGACGACCAACGCCGCTGCCGGGCCGTCGCGGTCGACCAGGCAGAGCGACGTCGCGTACCAGGGCAGCCCGCGGCTCGCGTTGGTCGAACCGTCGACCGGGTCGATGATCACGATCTCGTCGGCGTCGGCCCGTTCGAGACCGCTCTCCTCGGAGAGCACCCCGACACCGGCCCCACGCAGCACGCCCAGCGCGGCCTCGTCGGCCAGCACGTCGAGGACGTACTGCCCGTCACGCCGGCCCGACAGGCCGCGGTCGTCGAGCCGTCGCATCACGGCCGCCACGGCGTCCGCCGTGTCGCCGAGCAGTCCCATCCGGTCGCTCACCACGACCGGCACGGTAGTGTCGAGCCGAGGGGCAGGGCACCTGTCGGAAAGGATCAGCGTTGGCCGTCATCGACGTCGCCGGGTTCGTGGCCGACTTGAAGAGCCACGCGATCGACCACGGGTTCCACGTGCACGACGAGCGTCACTTCGTCGAGACGTACTCGCTGCGCCAGCTCTGGGAGGTCGACCTGCACCCCGAAGAGGCGTGCAACGGCCCGATCGATCTCCACCTCTCGCTCGAGGTCGACCCGCGTGCACTGCTCGGGTTCGAGGACGAGGTGCTGAAGATGGACGACCCCGACGACGATCCGCCGCCCGGGTTCACGTTCCCGCTGCTGTTCACCTGGACCCTGCCGCCGCTCCCCCAGCCGCCCGACCTGTTGGTGCTCGCCACCGAGATCGCCGGCGTCGGCGGCCTCGAGCTGCCGATCGAGGTGTCGGCCATCGACAGCTTCGCCAGCGTGACCGACGCACCCGAACGCAGCTTGTCGCTGGTCGCCCGCATCCCGGTCGAACTGGCCGACGTCTACACCGCCAACGAAGAAGCGTTCTGCGACACCTTGATCCGGTGTCGCGACGTCAGTCTGTACCTGCTCGACCGGGCACCCGCCTGGCTCGAGAGCTGAACCCGCGGTGCGCCGCACCCACGACGAAAGGTCCTCCTGATGCGAGTCTCCGAGCTCATCGACATGCTGCGCGACCAGCCGCCGGACGCGGAGGTCGAGCTGGCCGTCATCGCCCCGGTCGAGGACGACAGCGAGGACATCACCGTCGACCGGTACAGCGTCGAGGGCATGCTGCCCTGGAGCGACGACGACGACGAGCTCGTCATCTGGCTGGTCGGCGGCGAGGAGGACGACGTCGAGGCCTTCCTCGATGCGATCGACGCCGATCACGATCACGATCACGATCACGACCACTGACGACCACTGACGACCACTGACCGACAGCCGCCGGCGGTCGACGGCGGTCGACGGCCGTCGGTCAGAGCAGGTCGGTCAGAGCAGGTCGGTCAGAGCAGGTCGGTCAGAGCAGGTCGGTCAGAGCCGGTCGTCAGAGCAGGTCGGTCAGAGCACGCCGGTCTCGACGTAGTCGAGCGTCGCGTAGTCGAGC
>JAIBBP010000170.1 GCA_019694615.1 Microthrixaceae bacterium
GCGATCAGTCGCCGGCGAGGGCACAGATCACCAGGATCAGCGCGCCTGTCGCCCCCCACGCAGCACCGAAACGCCAGCCTTTCAGCACGCGTTGCCGACGGATCGGGGCCTCGACGTACTGCGCCAGAGGCCAGGCCACCGCCATCGACAGCACGAAGCGCAGAGCCATCAACGGCCATCCGGACATCCCCGTGTGAACCGGCTGGGTCGCCAACGCGATCGGCCAGTGCACGAGGTAGAGCGGATAGCTCAGCTTGCCGATCTCGACGAGCGGGCGAAACGACATCGCCGTGGCGAACGCCGAGCCCCGTGCGCCCGCACCCAGGATCATCCCGACGTTCAGCAGCGACACGGCCGCGAGACCGCCGTTCAGGACCCACGCGTCGTGCTCGGTGACCCACCCCCACAGCACGAACGTGACGGCGAGGCTGGCGAAGCCCACGAGGCCCCACCACCACTTCGACGGCCAGCCGTAGCGCTGCACGGCCACCGCCAACAGGCAGCCGGCGACCAGCTCCGAGGCCCGCATGTCGGTGCCGAACAGCTCACGGTTGGGCGTCGACCCCTGCACCATCACAAGCGCGGCAACCGAGGCAACGCCGAGCACGACGAACGCGACGGTCAGCCAACGACGCCACTGGGCCGTCAGCATGCACAGCCCGATCACGATCGACATCCCGAGGTAGAACTGCTCCTCGATCGACAGCGACCAGTAGGGCGACAACGGGCCCAGTGTTCGGAGACCTTGGGTGCCCGAGGACGCGTAGTGGATGTCCTGCCAGTTCTTGAACGAGAGCAGCGCGGCCAGCGCGTTCGATGCCGGAAGGTGGCCCCACGCGTTCGACCACACGAGGGGAACCACGGCGGCAGCGAGGATCACGACGACCGACGCGGGGACCAGCCGACGGAACCGCCGACGCCAGAACCCGGTCCAATCGACTCCCCCGCCCTTGTTCCTCTCGATCAGCAGCAGCGAGGTGATCAGAAAGCCCGACAACGTGAAGAACATCGACGGAGCGAAGTACGAACCGGGGGCGATGCCGTTGCCGGAGAACCCCCCGATGATCGAGAAGTGAAAGAGCAGCACCGGGAAAACGAGGAGTCCACGGAGGCCGTCAAGCGCCGGGACGTAGGGGAACGACGTCGTGACGTCCGCGGGGCGCGGCGGGTCGGCAACCAGCACCCGGCAGAACCTAGCGGCGGGGCCGAACAGGCCAGCGGATCCGGTCAATCCCCCACGGCCGACGCGCATCGGGGATGACCGGCGGGGCGCACTAGCGTTGCCGCCCGTGCCGGATCGTCAGTTGCGCCTCGGGCGCCCGCGCTGGGCACGACCCCGCATCGGCGACCTGATGCTGGCCGTCGTGTCCTACGTACCGCTGCTGCTGACCCATCGGGGAAAGCTCGGTGCCGACACCAAGGCGTACCTGTACCTCGACCCGGCCAAGCTCATGTCTCGGGCCGCGTACCTGTGGGACCCGTCGGTTGGCCTCGGCACGGTCACCCATCAGAACATCGGCTACCTCTTCCCGATGGGCCCGTACTACTGGCTCATGTCGGCGCTGCGGGTGCCCGACTGGATCGCCCAGCGACTGTGGCTCGGATCGATCATCTTCCTCGCCGGCCTCGGTGTCCGGTATCTCATGCGCACCCTCAAATGGGAGGGTCCGGGCGTCACCGTCGCCTCGTTCGCCTACGCGCTCAGCCCCTACCTGCTCCACTACATCTACAAGCACTCGGTCATCCTCCTGCCGTTCACCGCGCTCCCGTGGCTGATCGCGTTCACCGCCCGCTCGCTCCGTCAGCCGGGCTGGAAGCACCCGGCGCTGTTCGCTCTGGTGGCGCTCGCATCGGGGGGCATCAACGCAACGTCGCTGATCCTCGTACTGATCGGGCCGGGTTTGTGGTTGATCCACGCGATCTGGGTCGATCGCGAACTCACGTTCCGCGCGGCGCTCGGGCCGATCGCGCGCATCGGCGTGCTGGGCGTGGTGACCTCGTTGTGGTGGGTCGCCGGGCTGCTCCAACAGGGCGGGTACGGCATCAATGTCCTCCGCTTCACCGAGACCTACCGCACGGTGTCCGACGCCTCCACGTCTGCCGAGGTCGGCCGATCGCTCGGCTACTGGTTCTTCTACGGCATCGACACGTTCGGGCCGTGGTTCAAGGCGGCAGCGACCCTCACCCAGTCGGTCCCGGCGCTGGTGCTCAGCTTCGCGGTTCCGATCGTGTGCGTCGTGTGCGCCTTGTGGGTGCGGTTCCGGTACCGCCTCTACTTCGTCGCCATGGCCCTCGTCGGGATTGTGGTGTCGGTCGGGGCCCACCCGTGGGATGACCCATCTCCCTACGGGGCCATGTTCAAGGCGTTCACCGGCACCGAGTCCGGCCTGGCTCTGCGGTCGACGCCGCGTGCCATCCCGCTCCTCGCGCTGGCGTTGGCGACATTCCTCGGGGCCGGGGTCGCAGCGGCGTCGGAGCGGTTCCCGACACGTCGCCTCCTGTTCGCCGTCGCAGCACTCGTCATGGTGATGACGAACATGTCGCCGTTGTTCATGGGCCGGATGATCGACCCGTTCCTCGAACGCCCCAACGACGTCCCCGACTACTGGCACGAGGTCGGTGACTACCTCGACGGCGGCGACCGCTCCACGCGGGCGCTGGAGATCCCCGGGATCGAGTTCGCGAACTACCGGTGGGGAGATTCGGTCGACCCCATCACGCCGGGCCTCACCGACCGCGACTACG
>JAIBBP010000277.1 GCA_019694615.1 Microthrixaceae bacterium
CGCCTTGCTCCTCGAGACGCTTGACGCCGTCGACCGAGTAGCCGTCCAGCGAGATGGCATGGATCTGGAACGGGTCACTCGCTCGGCTGTACTCGGAGCGAAGTTCGTTCAGTCGGGCGATGTGGGCACCGAGGTCCGAGCCGTCGCCCAGCCCAGCGTGCATCCACCCGTCGCCGATGCGCGCTGCACGGCGCAACGCGGCGTCGGTCTGGCCGCCGATCAACAACGGGATCGACGTCGATGGTGAGGGACAGATCTGCACGGCGTCGAGGTCGTAATACTTGCCGTGGTACTCGAAGAACTCCCCGGTCCATAGCCCGCGCAGGATGTCGATCATCTCGTCCATTCGCGCCCCGCGGCCTCGCCACTCGGTGCCGGTAATCGCGAAGTCCTCCGGCCAGGGGCTGAGACCAACACCTAACCCGAGCCGGTTTCCCGACAGCGCTGCGATCGACGCGGCCTGTTTCGCGACGAGTACCGGATGGCGGATCGGCAGCTTCAGGACGAACGTGTTGAACCGCAGGCGGGTCGTGACTGCCGCCATTGCCGGGATGAGGACGAAAGGCTCGATGAAAGGCTTGTCCCGCAGAAACTCCCGGTTTCCGTCATCGTTGTACGGGTACTTCGAATCGGAGTCGCGGGGGTACGCAACGGAATCGGGAACGACCATCGCGTCCCATCCGGCGTCGTCCGCCGCCCGCGCCAGTGGCAGGTAGTGGGACACGTCGCAGATCGACTCGGCATATGAGAAGCGCATGGCGAATGTCTACGCGAACGGGGCCGGCGTGATGGCGTCGACACAGCTCGTGTCGACATCGGTCCCGTCGTCCCAGAAGCGGGCGAAGATGTCTGAGGAGCACGCGGTGTCTGGACCTGGTCCGTGGCCGGCGCGCGGCACCTGGAAGAAAACCGCCGAGTCGCCGAGCTCCTCCGCCGTGGCCTTGGAATCGGCTGGTGGAGTGATCGGGTCGTACTCGCCGGCGATAACCAACGTCGGAATTCCGATATCAGCGGTCATCGGCTCGCCGTAGTCCGCCGGCAGGGGGCTCACCGGCCAGTCGTCGCAGAACAGGTCCCATCCGACGAGGAGCGCCATTCCGGCGCGGCCCGGCGCAGAACGGAGCAACTCCACCTGATCCTTGTCGACACGAGCCCCATTGTCGGCGCACTCGTAGGAGAGAAAGGCGCCTTCGGTGATTCCGTTCACGAACGGCAGGCCGGTCTCGGCGAGCAGGGGAACGAGAGCGCGTCCGCCATTGGCGAAATCGTGCACAGCAGCGGGTAGCTGCGGGATCAACGTGGTGTCGTAGAGGGCGTTGAAGAGCCCACCGACGGCGTCGTTCCCGGTGATGCTGAGTGTGCCGGACTCCCCCCCCGGCGGCGTGTAGGGGAACGAATACGGAGCGGCATCGAGATCCGCGGCCATCTTCTCGAGGTCCGCCGTCACGTCGGGGTAGCGTTCATGGCAAGAGGGATCGGTAGCGCACCCGTTCGCCAGTGCCTCGAACGCACGGGTGCCGGACCGAACCGTCCCCCCGACCTCACCGGCACTCGGTGGGTAGACGGAGTCGATGACCACGCTGCGAACGCCTTCGGGGTAGGACCTCATCTCAGTCAGGGCGAGACGCGTGCCGTAGGACACTCCCCAGAGGTTCCACTCCTCGAAACCCATGGCCTTGCGCAGGTCGGCGAGATCCGCGGCGTTGGTCATCGAGTTGTACATGTCAAGGTCGTAACCCTCGGCGGTGAGCCGTTCGAAGCACTTCTGGAGCGCATCGTCGAAAAGCGCGAGCTCCTCGCCGAACGGCGCTGATTCGCTCAGCGACGTCAGGAACGCCTGTTCGCGTTCGGGGCACTCGAGCGACGGCGTCGCAAGGCCTGTGCCCCGCTGGTCGAACAAGATGAGATCACGCTTCTCCAACAACGGGTTGGTGACGCGTCCGCCAACCCCGAAACGGAGCGTGCCGCTGCCGGGACCCCCGTGCAAATACACGACAGGGTCGGGTTCCGGCGTCGGCGACGTGCTGTGGATGCGAACGACCGGAAGGATCACCTGGTTACCGTCCGGCTCGGCCCGGTCCTCGGGAACGGTCAGCGTGCCACACGTGATGGTCGACCCTTCCGGAACCTCGATGGTGCACGGTGTCTCGGCCCACACCGGCTCATACGGC
The DNA here is from genome assembly GCA_019694615.1 of Microthrixaceae bacterium. Lineage (GTDB taxonomy): Bacteria > Actinomycetota > Acidimicrobiia > Acidimicrobiales > Microtrichaceae > SSF14. The sequence continues at coordinate 2,172 of JAIBBP010000277.1, forward strand.
TTGGCGGGCGCAGTCGTCGGGTTTCCGTCGCGGGGTCGCTTCTGGTCGGCCTTCGTCGCTGTGCCATCGGAGCTGCACCCGACGATGGTCAACGACACGGCAGCCGCGGCCATCAGCAGTGAAACCGTGCGACGGAACATGATCTTGTTTGTGTAGTCGATCACAAGCCGGCCCGCACCGGTTGTCACGAAACCGCGCGCTTCGGGCGCTAACGCGCCACGCTGTGCTCTCGCTTCGGGCGCTAACGCGCCACGCTGTGCTCTCGCTTCGGGCGCTAACGCGCCACGAAGTACTTCGCTCGGGGGTGGTGGCAGATCAGCGCAGAGGTGGTTTGCTCAGGCTGGTACTGCCAACCCGTGTCCTCGTTGACCTCGATGCCGATGCGGCCTCCGTCGAGCAACTCGTTGACCGTGGCGTTGTCCTCGAGGTCCGGGCAGGCCGGATACCCGCTGGAGTAGCGGCCACCGCGGTACTTCTGGCGGAAAAGCCCGGCGAGCGACGGGCCGTCCTCGTCGACAAATCCCCACTCGGTGCGAACCCGGTGGTGCCAGTACTCGGCGAGGGCCTCTGCCATCTCGACGCCGATGCCGTGCATCATCAGGTAATCCTGGTAGCGATCGTCGGCGAACAGCTGGGCACAGTGCTCCGAGATCCGCTCGCCCATGGTCACGATCTGGAAAGCCGCGTAGTCGAGGTCACCGCGCTCGCCCTCCGGCGCGGTGGGGTCGTACGCACGGAAGAAGTCGGCGATGCACAACCACGGTTCGGTCTGCTGGCGGGGATAGCTGAATCGAGCGAGCTCCGCGGTCCGGGTTTCGTCGGTCCAGATCACCAGGTCGTTGCCGATGCTGTTCGCCGCGAAGTATCCGTACACCACCTGCGGCACCAGCAGGTCGGCGGCCTTGCACTCGGCGATGATCTGTCGGAGCTGGGGGCGCAGACGGTCCTTGAACGCGGCATCGTCCTCGCCCGCCTCCGGCCGGAACTGCCACTGGTTGCGAAAGATCGCCGTCTCGTTGATGTACGGGGCGATGTCGTCGAGCGGGATGCCCTTGACGATCTCGACACCGAGGAACGGCGGCGTGAAAACCTCGTTGTCCGTGGCGACCTCCGGCGAGCGCGCCGGGATCGTGGAGGGGTCGATCTCGACCTTCTCGCGACGCGGGATGTCGCGACCGCCGGGCTCGACTCCGTATGCGTCGTCGACCAACTCGCCGCGGCGCAGCTGGCCCAGCTTGTCCATGACATGCAGACCCTCGAACGCGTCCTTGCCGTAGAACAGCCGACCCTCGTAGACCTCGCGAAGGTCGCGCTCCACGTAGGTCCGGGTGAGGGCGGCACCGCCGAGCAGCACCGGCACGCGCGACAGCTCGCGGGCGTTCAACTCCTGGAGGTTGTCGCGCATGATCAGCGTCGACTTCACGAGCAGGCCGCTCATGCCGATCGCGTCGGCCTCGACTTCGAGCGCCTTGTCGATCATCTCGGCGATCGAGATCTTGATGCCGAGGTTGTGGACCTCGTAGCCGTTGTTGGTGAGGATGATGTCGACGAGGTTCTTGCCGATGTCGTGAACGTCGCCTTTGACCGTTGCCAGCACGATTCGACCCTTGCCAGCACCAGCGGCACTCGCGTCCATGTGCGGTTCGAGGTAGGCGACTGCCTTCTTCATCGTCTCCGCCGACTGCAACACGAACGGCAGCTGCATCTCACCCTTGCCGAACAGGTCGCCGACCACTTTCATGCCTTCGAGCAGAACGTCGTTGATGATGTCGAGCGGCGCAACACCGGCAGCCATCGCCTCGTCGAGGTCGTCGGTCAGGCCCTCGCGGTCACCGTCGATGATGCGCGTCGACAGCCGCCGCTCGACTGGCCAGCCGGACCGATCCTCCTTCACGACCTCCTCGGCCTTCACGTCCGCGAAAACCTCGAGCAGGCGATGCAGCGGGTCGTAGTCGGCTGCGCCTCCCGACAGCACACCCTCTGCGCCGCGGCGGTCCCAGATGAGGTCGAGGCAGACGTCGCGCTGCTCCTCGGGGATACGCGACAACGGCAGGATCTTCGAGGCGTGCACGATCGCCGAGCTGAGCCCGACCTTGGTGCACTCGGCGATGAACACCGAGTTGAGCACCTGGCGGGCGGCGGGGCTGAGCCCGAAGCTGACGTTGGACACCCCCAACGTCGTGTACGTGCCCGGCAGCTCCGAGGTGATCCGGCGGATCGCCTCGATCGTGTTGAGCGCATCCTTGCGGAGGTCCTCATCGCCCGTCGACAAGGGGAAGGTCAGCGCGTCGAAGATGAGGTCGCCGGACTCCAGTCCGTAGCGGTTGGTCGCGATGTCGTGGATGCGGTGGGCGACCCTCATCTTCCACTCGACGTCGCGGGCTTGACCTTCCTCGTCGATGAGCAGGCACACCACCGCGGCGCCGTGTTCCCGCGCCAGGCGGAACACACGGTCGAGTCGACTGCCCTCGTGCTCGCCGTCCTCAAGGTTCGCCGAGTTGAGGATCGCTCGACCGCCCAGCCATTCGAGGCCGGCCTGCATCACCTCTGGTTCGGTCGAGTCGAGAACGATCGGGACGGTCGACTGGGTGGCGAACCGCTGGGCGATCTGGTCCATGTCGATAGTTCCGTCGCGACCGACGTAGTCGACGCACAAGTCGAGGACGTGGCTGCCGTCCTTGATCTGGTCCTTGGCGATCTGAACGGTCTGGTCCCAGTCCTCGGCCAGGATCGCCTCACGAAACGCCTTCGATCCGTTGGCGTTCGTGCGCTCGCCGATCATCAGGAACGAGGTCGCGGCGTTGTCGCCGTCCTCAGAACCGAACGCCTGGAAGCTGTAGATCGACGTAGCCCCGTCGTGATGGTCGGGATGCAGGACGGCCGGCTCGACGGTGCGGGCGACTTCGGCGAGCTGACGGATGTACTCGGGGGTCGTGCCGCAGCACCCGCCGACCACCCGGACGCCGAACTCTTTGATGAAGCGCGCCAGGTACTGGGTGAAGTCCTCGGCGGTGAGGTCGTAGTGCATCTTGCCGTCGACCACCGAGGGCAGACCGGCGTTGGGCAGCACCGAGATGGGGATGCGGCTGTGCTGGGAGAGGTAGCGCAGGTGCTCGCCCATCTCGGAGGGGCCGGTGGCGCAGTTGAGGCCGATGACGTCGGGGCGCATCGGGTCGAGCGCGGCGAGCGCCGCCGCGATCTCGGTTCCGGGGAGCATGCGTCCGGTCAGCTCGATGGTGACCTGGGTCTGGATCGGCACGCGACGCCCGGCGATGCGCATCGCGTCGCGGACGCCGTTCATCGCTGCCTTCACGCCGAGCAGATCGAATTGCGTCTCGATGATGAAGAGGTCGACGCCGCCTTCGAGAAGGCCGACACCCTGCTCGCAGTACTGCTCGCGCAGCTCGCGGAAGGGCACCTGGCCGAGCGTGGCGAACTTGGTGCCCGGACCCATCGAGCCGGCGACGAAGCGCGGCCGGTCGGGCGTCGACATGTCGTCGGCAACCTGGCGGGCGACCCGTGCGGAGGCCACGTTGATCTCGTGTGCCCGGTGCGCGATGTCGTACTCGCCGAGCGGGATACCGAACGCCCCGAAACTGTTGGTCTCGACGACGTCGGCACCGGCGGCGAAGTAGTCGGCGTGCATCTGGGCGATGGCGTCGGGGCGGGTGACCGACAAGATGTCGGTGCAGCCTTCGAGCGCCTCGCCGCCGAAGTCGTCGGCGGTGAGGCCGAGCTGTTGGAGGTAGGTGCCGGCGGCGCCGTCGAAGACGACGACCCGCTCGCGCAGCAGGTCGAGGTAGGCGCTCTCGGGAGCGCCGGGGAACAGCGGAACTTCAGGCATCGGGAACTCCTTCGCGGATGCGGCGCGCCCGCAGGCGACCGCGTGATCTCGGCTGGATCGTCACCGCAAGCCGGGGCCTCTCGCCCTTCCCATCAGGTCAGCTCACCGCAGTGGATGTGCAGTTCATCGAACGTGCGTTGCGAATGATAGCCCGTCGCCGCCCGGCCCACCCTCCAGCCGCCCTCCAGCGAAATGTGCTGCGAGGTGTGCGGTTTCGCGATTGTCTCGCGACACATTTCGCTGGTGGGGGTGCTGATGGGGCCGTTCGGTAGCGTTGACTCGATGCTGCAGGTCGAGGTTACGCGTGGGTCGGTCGTGGAGAGCACGCACGCAGTGCGGGCGTGCGCCGCCGACCTAGACGGGAACCTTCTCGGAGAGACGGCGCCGGGTGACGCCGAATGGCGCACCTTCATGCGGTCGGCGGCCAAACCCTTTCAGGCGGCCCCCGCCGCAGCCGCCGGTGTGATCGAACGTCTCGGTCTCGACGATCGGCACTTGGCGATCGCGTGCGCGTCGCACAACGGTGCGCCGGAACCGGTCCGGCTCGTACGCGAGATCCTTGATGCGGCCGGGCTCGACGAGTTCGCCGTGCGCGCCGGCGACGACGGCCAGGGAGGTCTCATCAAACACCAGTGCTCCGGCAACCACGCCCTCGCGCTCGCGTGGTGTGTGCTGGAGGGCTGGCCGACCGTGTCGTACCTCGACCGTGATCACCCGGCACAGCGCGGGATGCAAGCGGCCGTGGCAGCCGCTGCCGGGATGGAACCGCACCTCGAAGCCGACAACTGCGGCATGACCGCCCACCAACTGCCACTTCGTGCGATCGCCACTGCGTACGCGCGCCTGGGGGTGGGGTGGGCCGGGCTCCCCGGGCTCGATGCCGTGGCCAACGCGATGCGATTGAACCCGTTTCTCGTGCGCCAAGCCGGGCAGATCGACTCTGAACTCATGGCGGCCGCCCCCGATCTCGTCGCGAAGGTCGGCGCCGAGGCCGCGATCGGGATTGGTTCGGTCATGGGTCGCGGCGTCGCAGCCAGGATCGTCGACGGTGGATACCGGGCGTGGGGGCCTGCCGGCGTGGCGGTGACCCGCCACTGGCTAGATGCCGATCTGCGCGGAGCGTCGATCGAGCGGATCGAACGTCCTCCGGTGCTCGACGGTGCCCACCGCACGATCGGCGAGGTGCGCGCCGTGTGGTCCACCTGACCCAAATCGGGCGGAGGTTCCGCGCGTCAGCCGACGAGCTGTGGCAGCACCTCGCTGATCGAGCCGCGCACGACGACGGTCGCCGCGTCATCCATGTCGGTAGGCGTACCGTTCACGATGATCACCGGCGTCCCGGCGCGCACGGCGAGCGGTACCACATTGGCGATCGGGTAGACCGACAGGTTTGTGCCGACGGCAATGAGCAGGTCGCAGTGTTCCGCGGCCGCGAACGCCCGTTCCAGGTCGGCGGCAACGAGGCTCTGGCCGAAGCTGATCGTCGCCGACTTGAGGATGCCGTCGCCGCAAACGAGACACGGCGGATCGGCTTCGCCCGCCCGAACGCGATCCAGCGTCTCCTGCATGGGGCCACGCCACCCGCACGACAGGCACTCGACCTCTCGAATCGATCCGTGGATCTCGATAATTCGATCCGGGTCGAGGTCCGACGCGTGATGAAGCCCGTCAATGTTCTGTGTGACGAGCAGGTCGAGCTTTCCGAGGTGGTCGAGCCGCGTGATCGCTCGGTGTCCGGGGTTAGGCGCCGAGGACCACGCTGGGTGGTCGAGGCGCCCGAGCCACGCCCGCGCCCGGACCTCGGGGTTGGACAGGTAGTGCTCGATGGAGGAGAGCTTCTCGGCATCGGGGTTGGTGGTCCACACACCCTTCGGGCCCCGAAAATCGGGGATCCCCGAATCGGTGGAGATGCCGGCGCCGGTCAACACGACGATTCGGCTCGCTCCGGCGACGATGGCGCGGGCGGTGGCTGTCGATGGGTCGTCGATCGTCACATCGCCGAGGTTAGGACGACGGGTTCCGGATCGTCGTCGAGACCCGCTGCACGTTTGAGGCCCGATGTCCATGGGGGACGTCCCCCCTTCCAACCCAGCACGGCGTCGTCGTAGGTTCCGAGTCCTTCCCCTGCGCTGAACCTTCGCACCTCAGGACCCGTGCCATGCCAGGCCAACTCGACTTCGCCCGCCAAACGACCGACAGCCCGCAGCCCGCCGAACCGTCGGGGTCCGATCGGCGACATGCCGATCTCGGATCGTCCGGCCGCCCGACCCCAACCGCGAGCCCATCCCCGAGCCCGACGCCGGCCAACACGGCCCTTCCGTCGATCATCGAGGTGGTGTCGTGGTCCGATCCGAGCTTCGCGGTCGACGGCCACGACCCGAGAAGCTCCTACGTCGAGAGATATTGGTTGGGCTTGCTCGGGCCATCGACCGTGTGGATGTTGCGGCGGTTCGCCCGGGGCCTCGAGGAGTGCCCGTCGGGCTTTCGCGTGGACCTCGTCGAGACGAGCCGTGCGTTGGGGCTCGGTGACAGTGTTGGTCGCAACTCGTCGATGCAGCGCACGATCCTGCGGATGTGCCAGTTCGGCGGCGCCTATCGGATGTCGACGCAACGACTGGCGGTCAGGTCGCACCTGCCGACGCTCAACCGTCGCCAGCTTCGGCGGCTGCCAGACGCACTGCAACGGTCCCACGAGGTGTACGTGGCGAGTCAGATGGACCCGAGCGCGTTGCGTCTCGCGATCGCTGCTGCGAGTGGGATGTGGAGCGCCGGGGAGCCGCTCGCGGACATCGAGCGCGCCCTCGTCGGTTGGGGTCACTCCACCGCTGCAGCGCGCGAGGCCGCGCGGTTGGCGGTCGGGTACTGAGAGCCGCGACGGCTCGCCTCAGCGCCGCTTCCTGGCCTTCGCCTTGCCCTTGCTCTTCGCTTTTGCTGCCGGCCAGGGGCCGAGGAGTTGGTTGCAGATCGGGGCCTTGCCCATCCACGCGATGTTTCGTTGGCGTGCGACGCCGCACAGGAACTTGGTCGTGAGGATGAAGTTGAAGAACGCGACGAGCTGCTCGTGGGTCGGGCCCGCGGTCGGCGGCGCCGGGGCGTGGGCCAGGTCGCCGGCGGCGGCCGGGGCGGGCCCGGCCCCACCGACTCCATTGGCCACCTGTCCACCGGAGGTCGCGCCGACCTCTCGTCCGTTGCGGCGCAGGACGACGTGGATGAAGTACGAGCCGGGCGCGGCGTTGTGGCCGTCCCACACGTAGTTGTTCATGCCGGCGGACACCGGCACGCTTCCGTCGAGGAGCGAGCCGAGTCCGTCGACGCGTGACCGGTTGGTATCCGCCCAGATGTCGGCGACGGTGCCAGGTGCCCAGGTGTTGTCGGCGTACTGGACGGTGAAGGTCGGAGCGACCGCGTCGTCGCGAAGGAGCTTGAAGTCCTCGAGGTGCCAGACGCGGTGGCCGGGGTCCTCGTGGGGGTCGAAACGAAGCAGGCTGACA
>JAIBBP010000035.1 GCA_019694615.1 Microthrixaceae bacterium
GCGACGGCCGATCCGTCACCGACTGGACCTGTGACGACTCGACAACTGCGGGCTGGTACCTCGATCCTAACGGGTTGATGATCAACCGCGCCGGCCTCAGCTGGTGCATGGACGGCGGGAACGGTTCCGCCAACCAGACGGTCAGGATGCGTCAGTGCCAGCAGTCCAACACCTCCCAGCGTTGGACCTACGACGCCGCCGCCAAGCAGCTCAAGAACAACACGAACAACCTCTGCCTGAGCCGCCTTATCTCCTCCGACATCCTCGGTTCGAACACCATTCTCGCCACCTGCGCGAGCGTTCCGAACCAGCAGTTCGAGCTCGAGCCGACCGGCGAATGGGTGTGGCAGCAGATCCGCAACACCGTCACCGGCAACTGCGCCGTGGTCGCCAACACCAACAACGGCACCAAGCTGCAGACCGAGCCGTGTGATTCGAACGACGCCGGCCAGCGCTGGTACCTCGATGTTGGCGGCCGCCTGCATCCGCGTGCGAGCCAGGGCACGAACGGGAGCTGCGTCGACGGCAACAACAACGGAACCGCCAACAACGAGGTCATCATGTGGGGCTGCAACACCCAGCCCTGGCAGAAATGGATCGCCGACGCCGGAGCGCAGACGCTGGTTAACGATGCCAACGACCTGTGTGTCGAAGCTTCCGGAACCGGGCTGAGGCTGCAGGTGTGCAGCGGTACCGACGCCCAGCGCTGGGTGGTGGAACCGCAGTGATCCGCCGGGTTGGACACGCCGGGGCGGTCGCCCTACTGGGAGCAATCGCAATTCTCGCCTCGGCGTGTTCGACCCCTTCGGGGTCGGGCGGAGGAGGCGGACCCACTGGGTCGAGCTGGACGTTCCGGGCGGCCAAGGTCGACGTCGTGTCACGCAACGACTCGTTCCTCCAAGGGACCCGCGACGAACCGTTCGTCTACAACGTCTGGTTCCGAGTCAAGGTCGGAGTGCCGGATTCCGCCGAGGTCGGCGTGACCGGCAGTCGCGACTCCGCGTACATGTCTCTCGGCAACGGCGACGGCCGCTACCTGTTCTCGGGTGCCGAGCAGGGAGCGGTGCAATTCGACAACATTCGGCTTCACGACATCGGCGACCTGCTGAACCCCCAGAACCACCTGGAGCTCGTCGGCTCGTGGACGTGGGCGATGGAGTCCGACAACATCGCCGTCAAAGGCATGGTCGACCAGAGCGCGCAGATCCTCAAGACGGCTCTGAACAGCACCGTCGCCCCGATGGCGTTGCCGAGCGACGCCAGCCAGCTGGTGAGCGATCTCCTTGCAGCGATCCCTCGACCGTTCCTGTTCATGATCGGCGCGGCCCTTGCCAGCATCCCTGGCCTGACCGATGACGTCGTTGGCAGCAACATCTACGTCGGTGTGAACGCCGCCGGTGTGTTGGCTTCGGTGCTCGACGCCGCGGCCGGATCGTTCAAGGTCCCGTTCATCGAGATCCCGATCGTGTCGATCCCGCCGGACATCGGGCTCAACCCTGGCGGTGGCGGTCACATCTTCTCGTTGTCGAGTGCCCGAACCTTCGCCGACGAGGATTTCTCGCAGTGGAACTCGGGGCACCATCGCTACGAGATGCAGATGGTGCCGACGGGTACTCCGCTCGACCTGATGCAGATCCGCAACGCCCACTACGAGCGCTGTGTCGACCTGGCGTACGGCAATGTCGACGGCGGTCGGGCCGACCCGTGGCCGTGCAACGGCAACGGTCGACAGGCTTGGATGCTGAACTCGCTGGGCCAGATCCGAACCGCGGTCCGCAACGAACGGTGCCTCGACGCCGGCGCCGGTGCCAACGGCGGCGACGTCTGGTCAACCGGGTGCAACAGCTCGGTCGGCCAGCGGTGGCGGATCAGCGGCAAGCAGATCGTCAACGAGGCGCAGGGCATGTGCCTCGGAGTTCCGGGCCAGCCCGTGTCGGGGACGCACCTTCGCCTCCGACCGTGTTCGTCCACCGACGTAGAGCAGCAGTGGACGCTGGAGCCGCTGGCTCCCGCCACCTACCAGCGGATCCGCAACATTGTGAAGGATCGTTGCGCCGGGGTGGTCGACGCCGACACAAGTAGTGGCTCGATGCTCAACACCTGGATGTGCACCAACGCGCCCGATCAGGGTTGGCTCCTCGATCCCCAGGGCTTCATCGTCAATCGCGGAAGCGATCGCTGCCTCGATGGCAACGGCGGCATCGCCGGCGCCGAGGTGCGTATCCTCGATTGCGCCGATGTGCCGTGGCAGCGTTGGGAGTGGACCGGAACGCAGTTGGTCAACTCATACCGCAACACCTGCCTCGGCGTGAAGAACAACCAGGAGTTGCCGGGCGCTCGGATGAACCTCGTGGCGTGCGACCCGACAGACCCTGCGCAGAAGCTGGCCTTTGAGCCGGCAACACCGTGGTCATGGAGCCAGGTCCGCAGCTCGTCAACCTCGCGATGCGCTGAGGTGACCGACAACAGCACGTCAAACGGCGCGGTCGTGCGTGACGTGACGTGCGAGTCCTACTCGGCCACCGGCCAGGGTTGGCGACTCGATCCCGGAGGTCTGCTGATCTCACGGATCGACGCCGGCGATCACGGCAAGTGCCTCGACGCCGGGACTGGTGCGGTCGGCCAGACCGTGTTGTCGTGGGATTGCCACGGCGGGGCGAACCAGCGCTGGACCCTGTCCGGCACACAGCTCGTGAACGCTGTGGCGGGCCTGTGCCTCCAGTCCGCCGACGTTGCCGGA
>JAIBBP010000110.1 GCA_019694615.1 Microthrixaceae bacterium
GACCGATGCGACGAAGAAGTCCTCGCCGTTGGGGAACACCGCGGACAACGTCGCCAGGAGGTGGCTGAAGATCGGGTCGTCGGCGACGATCCAATCGGAGTCGACGACATCGGGAGGGACACGCAGCCGCCGGACGGGGATGTGCCGGTCCGCAGAGGGCCGTGCGGCAAGTGCAGTAGGTGGGGTCATCGCTACTTCCTTGTTTGCTGGATCGACTGGTAGTGCTCGGGGATGGTTCGCGCGCTGAGCACGGCGACCGCGGGATCGGCGAGGGCGACTGCGAGGGCGATCACCTCGGCGGGGTTGCCGAACCCTCCGAGCGTCGAGACGGCGGCACCCTGCACGAGCGTGAACGCCACGCCGACGATGCGCCGGGCCGACTCCGCGGAGTCGAGTTCGGGGGCGAACCAGAGAAGGAGATCGATCACGGTCTGTTCGAGGCGAGCGGACACGGCGTGCACGACGGCGCGGAGCTCGTCGTCGGTCCGAGCCGCAACGACCACCTCGAGGGTCGCCGCGTACGCGGGACCGGACACGATCTCCCACAACGCCTCGATCGCTCGCCCGAACGTCCGCTCGGCGGCGGGGACCTGCTCGAATGCGGCGGCGAACCTCCGGGCCTGGTCGTCGAAGAGCTGCTCGATCGCGCCGACGACGAGGTCATGTTTGGTCGGAAAGTGGTGCGTCTGGGCACCCCTCGACACGCCGGCTCGATCGGCGACGAGGCGGGTCGTCGTTCCGGCGTATCCGTACTCGACCAGGCAATCGATGGTCGCGGTGAGCAGCGAGCGCTGGGTGTCAGCAGTTCGTTCACCTTGCGACCTGCGCTGGTTCATCTCGTGGCTTCTCTCATTCACATACCGACCAGTTGGTTTGTAAACCTAGCACGGTCAGGCAACGAGCGGCACCCGAAACCGGCGACCTGATGCAGAAGTTTTGGGGCTGTCAGCCCCGGACTGTCAGGGGTTCGCCGAGGAGGCTGTCCTTGATCGCCTCCTCGGTGAACGCGACATCGCGCCATTCCTTGTGGGAGAAGCGATCGGTCGCGGCGGTGTACAGCTCATTGGAGCGGTCCTCGACGTTGCCGTAGGTCAGGAACGCCTTGGCCCTCGGAGCCCCTTCGCCGAACTCCACCGCGAACAGAAACGACGTCCCATACGTCACCGGGTATCCGGCCTCGCCGTTGAGGCGCCGCAGTTCCGAGGAGGCGAAGAGCTTCTCCTCCTTCGAGTCCAGCAGAGCGGGATCCCTGATGGTGGCGGATCGGCCGGGGCTGACGATGTTGGTGACACCGTCGATGCCGAGGCCGCCGTGGATCGGCACCCGCTGACCGTCGCGAAGCGCGAACTGCATTGTGCCCAGCTCGACGTCGGGCCCGTAGCCCAGCGACTCGAGCACTCGCACCGCACTGCCGAGAGCGACCAGCACTGGATCGGGCTCGCCGGAAGGCGCGGCGACGAGACCTCGGGGTGTTTCGACGGGGCGGGCGGGATCGAACGGCTCGGCCCACAGCGACGCTGCACCTTTGCCGGCTGCCGCCTGGAAGCTCGAGACGAACTCACGCCACAACGGCGCGCCCTTGCTGTCGAGGTCGTAGCGCCCGTCCCAGGCCGCCAGCACATCGCACGCCTCGGTGACGTCGACCGTGGCGGCGGGAATCGCCGGGCCCTCATCGGCTCCGGCGATCTCCGGCACGCGAACCGAAGTGCCCGGCACCCGGCACCGCTCGACCACCGGCACCCGCAGCTCGCGGGCCACGAAGCCCTCGTTGAGGAGCGCCGCGTCGGCGATCTCGTCGAGGGTGAACTTGCCGTCGTCACCCGACGGTCCGCTCGCTGACGTGTCGTCCAGAACCACCGCGTTCTCCCGTGTTCTGACCGATCGGGTTGTCTCCTGCCGGCCGTGCAGCGGCGAGAACTCGCCGGTGAGGACGTGCTGTGCGTTGGGGAGCCAGAACGAGTCGTTGGCGTTGAAGACGTAGTCCCCGCGTTCGGCCTGAGGCTGACGGTCATAGGGAACGAGGCCCGGATCGCGTGCCCCGTCCTCCTCGACCCACTCGAAGATCGGGTTGGACCCATCCAGCAGGATCGCGCTGCTTTCCGCTGCCAGCGCGACGAGTGGATCGTCCTTCAACGACGCCTCGTAGGCGGCCAGCGCCTCAGCGGACAGGTTGGGCGTCGCCGACGTGTCCGCATACCACGCGCGTCCGTCGGAAGACGCGGCGATCGTATTGAACAGCGGGACGCCGTTGTACTTCTCGTTGAGCGCCTGCAGGTCGTCGAGACTCGTGATCGACATCTGTTCGAGGTACTGCTGAAGGAACTCGTCGTTGTCGATGTTGGCGTCCCGGTAGGTGATGACGCTCGCGTTGGTCCAGCCGATGCCGGGGAAATCGAGGATCGGCCCGTAGTGGCTCGCCCATGTGGTGCGCTTGACCTCGCTCACCGAACCGTCCGGTCCGAGCACCGAGATGGTGTGTTCGGTGGGCACGATGTCGCGTACCTCGTCGCCGTAGCGGTACTTCGTCGGCGAGCCGGGGACCAGGCTCAGGCGGTAGGCGGTGAATCGGTTCCCAGCGGACACGGTGTGGGTCCACCCGACGTCCTTGGTGAACCCGATCCCGACCCCGGGAAGACCTGAGAGTTGGACGCCGTAGATGTCGACCTTGCCGGGCACCGTCAGGTGCGACTCCCAGAACCGCAGCTCTCCTTCCCACGGAAAGTGGGGGTTGCCGACGAGCAGGCCCCCACCGCTCTCGGAGCGATCCGCGCCGACGGCCCATCCGTTCGAAGCCAACGCCGCATCGTCTGATGCCGGTCGGAGCGCGGCCCCGGTACCGGTCGGTGTCGCTCCGTCGGGTGGCTGGGCGGACGGGATCAGGCGATTGACCGCGGCGCCGCTCGCGAGCAGGGCGACGGACCGGGCGTACGCGTAGAGCTCGTTCGGTTCGATCGGTCGAATCCACTCGGCGCCGCTGCACCATCCGGCGATCTTGTCGGCCCCGGTCTGTTCGAGGTGGTCGTTCCAGCCGGAGCTGAATGCCGTGAGCAGCTCGACTCCCTCCTCGGGGAAGTCGTTCCAGTCGTCCATGGCCCGTTCGAAGATGCCGAGCGCCCGCCACGCTGTGTCGGAGTCCACGTTGGCGTCCTCGTCGCCCGCACCGAGGTATCGAGCCCGTTCACCGCGGATCTTCACGATCTGATCCATCAGGTCGCACGTCCGGTCCTGGCCGCTGGCGAAACCCTGGCCGTAGGCGACATCGGCGAGGTCGTCGCCCGTGATGTGCGCGACGCCGTCGGTCGTGCGACGGATGGTCGCCTCGTAGCCTTCGCCTGTTTCGACGACGTCACCGTTCGAGTTCCCGGCGGACACGCCATCGCCGTGCTCGACCGGGTCGTTCGCGCACCCGGGTAGCGCAGCGATCACGAGCGCCGCGAGCAGCGACGCTCCCGTACGGAGTCGTGGTTGGGCGGTGAACGGGATCGTGATCACGAGTGCTCCAGAGTGCGGCGGGGGGCGGTGCTGCGGTGGTCGGTGCGACCGTAGCCCCGCTGCGGGGTGCGTCGCGCTCGAAGCACTGCCTACGGGACGTCGAAGGACGACGCTCCCACCGCGGTGTAGACGTGGAGGGTGAATCCGTTCAGCGACATGACGGTGCCGCCCCTGGCGATCGGCGGCCCGGGATAGCGGATGACCACGATGCCCGATCCTCCCGAACCGTTGCCGGCGAGGTTGTTGCGTTGGCCACCTCCTCCCCCACCGGTGTTGGGCGCACCGTTCGTCGGGCCTGCAGATGCCGCCCCGCCGTTGCCGCCACCGCCGACGCCACCGACCGCGGTTTCGGGCGCGTTGTTGTAGGTACCACCGCCGCCTCCCCCGGCGTAGTACTGGTTCGTGATCGTGGACAGACGCCCCGCGCCCCCGTCACCGCCGCGAGTGTTGCTCGGCCGCCCGCCTGCCGATCCGGCTCCGCCTCCACCACCGGCGCCGTAGCTCGGCGCGCTGGTCGGGCCGGCGCCGCCGTTGTTGCCCTGGCCGGCAGTGCCGCTTCCGGCCGCCGACACGTTGTGGCCCGAGCCGCCGCCAGAACCGCCGTTCGCTCCGACTGCCCAGTTCTCGCCGCCACCGCCACCGCCAAGGGCGGTGACAGATCCGAATCGCGAGTCCCCGCCGCTCTCGGCACGGCTCCCGTAGTTGCCCGGCGAAGTCCTTCCACCGGCTCCGACCACCACCGGGATCGAGCCCGGGCCGACGCGGTGAGGCGTCCCTCCGACGGTGGTCAGGAATCCGCCCGCTCCGCCGCCACCGCCGGTTGCGGCAGCACCTGCTCCACCACCGCCGACCACGAGGTAGTCGACCGACGTGAGCCGCCCCGGCGTCACCGGGGACGACGAGGTGGAGACCGGGCCGTACCCGAAGGAGTTCCGTGCCTGAACCGTCAGGGTGTACGACGCGCCGTTCGTGAGGCCGAGCACGACGCCGGAGGTAGCGGTGGTGGTGGCTGTGGCACGTCCGGGCGTGGCGGTGATCAGGTAGTCGATGATCGGAGCGCCGTTGTCTGCCGGCGCGTCGAACGTGACGCCGGCGGCGCCGTCTCCTGCGGACGCGACGAGGTTGACGGGGGCGTCGGGGACGCGACCGGGCGTCGCTGTCGCGGCAGCCGACGCTCGACTGGTGCCGAAGCCGTTGGTCGCGCGGACTGTCGTCGTGTACGCGGTCCCGTTCGTGAGGCCCGTGATGACGCACGTCCTGGTGGGTGCGGTGGCGGTGCAGGTGGCCCCGCCGGGCGTTGCCGTCGCGGTGTAGGTCGTGATCGGTCCGGCCCCGGGGTTTCCGGGCGCGACCCATCGGGCGCGCACCTGGCCGTCGGCGGGCGTCGCGGTGAGTCCCGTCGGAGGCTCGGGGGATCCCGGCCAGGGGTCCGGCTCGAAGGTCCAACTGCCGACCTGGTCGAAGATGTGCAGGGTGTAGCCGCCGAGCGTCACGATCCGGCCGCCCGTCGCTGCCGGCGCACCTGGGTACCGAATGACGACGATTCCGGAGCCACCCGCTCCGCTGCCGGGACGGTTGTCGCGTTGGCCGCCGCCACCGCCACCCGTTCCCGCTACGCCGTCGGCGGGTGGGCTCGCGGTGGTCCCGCCTCCGCCGCCGCCCCCTCGACCGCCGGAGGCGGCGACCGGGGCGTTCGAGTAGGCGCCACCGCCGCCTCCCCCGGCGTAGAACTGGCCGGTGATCGCCGAGTACCGACCGTCGCCGCCGTTACCACCGCGAGTATTGGTCGGCCGCCCGCCGGCGGCTCCGGCGCCGCCCCCTCCGCCCGCGCCGTAGTTCGGTGCGCTGGTCGGGCCGGCGCCGCCGCTGTTGCCCTGGCCGGGCGTCCCGGTGCCGCCGCTTCCAGACAAGTGGCCCGAGCCGCCGCCCGACGCCCCGGCCGCCCCGCTGGTCCAGTTCTCGCCACCGCCGCCACCACCGGCAGCCGTGATCGTGTCGAACCGCGACGCCGTCCCGCTGGCGGCGCGGCTGGAGTACGTCATTGCTGACCCGCCCGGACCGCCGGCACCCACTTCGACAACGTAGGCGCGGGTCGTCACGGGGTATGCCCCTCCGCCGACGTTGGTCACGAACCCGCCGGCGCCTCCACCCCCGCCGGTCGCGCTGGCGCCGGCACCACCGCCGCCCACGACGAGGTACTCGACGCGGTCGACGGGAGACGGTCCTGGCGGCGCCGAGGTCGTGGTGGTGGTCGAGGTGGGTGGCGGGGTCGTCGAGTCGATCTCTCGCCACTCGGAGATCATCCAGTTTCCCAGGGTGCTTCGTTCCACCGCGAAGGTGGCCGCCCGTGCCGCGGTGACGCGTCGGGCATCGACCCGAACGTCCCACCGGGTCGGCGAGGCCTGAGCGGCTTGCACGTTCCACGAGATGCCGGCACTCGACCCTGAGTCTGTGAAGGAGCCTGCCGGTTCGCCGGCGCCGATACGTGCCACTGCGGATGCGGCGCCTGCATCGAGAGCTGCGGACGCGGTGGTTCTCCACTGGAGTTGGGACTGGGCCCGGGCGTCGGCCATCGCTCGATCGATCAGCACAGCGCCGAGGCCTGCGAAGGTGACCATCAGCACGATGGCGACCGCGACCGAGCCGCGATCGCCTCTTCCTCGTTCGGTCATGGGCCGCCTCAACACAGAAGCTCCTCGGCGCGTCGGCCCCGCGGTGAGCCGCCGATCTCGAGTCGGTTGGAGTTCCGCGTCGCTGACGGAGCGATGTCGACGGTGAACGAAACCCTCATCGTGCATCCGACCAGCGGGACCATGGCCATGACCCCCGGGTTGAGTTCGATGCCGGTTCGGTCGAAGTAGCGGACGAACGGCACTCCCCCGTCGACGACGCCGCGGATGAGCGTGCGAGACTCGACGACGGCTCCGGTCCCGGGGTCGAGCCGTTCCCGTCGGATCTCGCCGGAGGGAAGATCCCGCCTGAGACGAACGCGGTCGACTCTCCCGCCACCGATCGGGATGTGCAACGTGACCTCCGACCGCGCCGCGCCGGCCCCAGGGGGTGCCTCGAACGTCGCGGCGGAACGAACGAGCCGGGCCAGCTCGGCGGCCCCGACGCGAGCTGTCGAGCGATACTCGATCGCCGACTCCTGCTTCGCGTGCGCGGCGAAGAACGAGTCGGCAACTCCGAGGAGCGTCGCGAGGACCATGGTGAACAGCGACACGGTGAGCACCACTTCCAACAGGCTGGTGCCCCGTTCAGGGTGGCGAATGCGGCGCCGCGCCGGAGCAGGAAAGCGTCTCATGGCACGATCACGATGTCGTCCAGCGTCGACGACGCTCCGGAGAAGGCCGAGGTCCACGCCCAGCCCTCCGACGTGTAGGTCGTTGTCGCCTCGTTGTGGATTCGGCGCAGCAACGTGAGCGGAGGGAGATCTGCCAGGAGGTAGATCTCGACCGAGCCGCCTGCCGGAATAGTGAATCCCGACCACGCCGGCGTCGAGGTGCCCGGGACCGGGTCGACAGTCGCGCCACGAGTCGCTCCACCGAGGGTGCGGACCAACGCCGTCGACTTGAGGCCGAAACCGGGCGGCAGGAAGTCCGAGATCGTCACGTTCTCGGCGGTGCCGCGCCCGGGAGCGTTGGACACGACGATCTGATAGCCGAGGCTGACCCCCGGTGTCAGCGGAACCATCGGGGTGGAGGTGCTCACCGTCGTCGTGAGCGCTGCGAGACACCCGACGCCGAGCGGCACACCGGGCAGCGCTCCCGCGGAGATGCCGGTGTCGACCTGGCCTGCCGGCGTACCGGACACCTCGGTCGATCGGGTGGCGGCGTTGGCGAACACGCCGCCACCGCGCGAACCCGTACCGCTGGCCCGCGCGCTGAGATCGACCCCGGCAAGGTCGCCGCGCTCGACGGTCATCGCAACGAACCCGCCTTCGGCGTCGCCCCGCCCGTTCGCGGTGACCTGTGCGGATCCGACGACCGACGACGCTCGGATGAACGTGACCCCGCCCCCCTGATTGACCCCAGGACTGGTCGACCGTGGTCCACCGGGCAGCGCTCGATCCGGCCCTGGCGTGACCCCGACGGGGCCGACGACCCACAGGCCGGTGCCGTCGTTGGCCAACGATCCGGAAACCGTGAGGGTCTCGGTCACGTCGAAGGCGAGTACGCCGCCAGTCGCGCCGTCGAACGGCAATGCTGCGAGTCCAGCTCCGGTGGTGGCGGCAGCGTAGGTCGGGACGCGCACAACCTGGAACGCTCCGTCGGCGCCGTAGGCGTTGAGCAGACCGCCCGACACGCCCCGGCCGGTCACCGAAAGTCGACCACTCGATACCTCACTCGTCGCCAAGGCGTACTCGTAGCGCCCCGAGTTTCCGTTGTCCCAACCGGTCATCTGTATGACGAGCACGAGGTCGCCGGAGCGGATCGGGGCGCCTCCGCCGGCGCGGTAGTTGCCGTCGACGGTGAGGAGCGACGAGCCGGCGGCCACCACACCCACGCCAGCGATGTAGCTGTTGACGATGCCGGTCAGCGGCGTGGCGCTCATGTCCGTCGATCGGTTGAGACACGCTGCACCGGGAGCGACCGGTGCGAGGCCGCCCTCCAGCCGAACCGTGCGGCCGAGGGCGTCGAACTCGACCTCGACGACCAGTCGCTTCCATGCGTCGGTCCGCAAAACACCGGAGGTGAGCCGCACGGAGTCCCAGGTGACGGAACGCCGGATCGTGTAGGTCGTCACTCCCTCGGTGATGCGTGACTCCGCCTGGATTCCTGAGGTGGTGAGGGTGACGGTGGAGCGGCCGTCGAAGCTCGTCAAGAAGCCCGGCGACGCGGGTGAGATTCCCAGCTCCGCGTAGGGAATCGATCGCATCTCCTCCAATGCTGATTCGGCCAGCTCGAGGGCGCGGCCTCGGCGGTCGACCGCAGACGTTGAGTTGGCTACGCCGTCCAACAGCCCCACCGACGCCATCACTCCGCCCGCCAGCAACGCCATGGTGACGACCACTTCGAGGAGCGACGTGCCGCGCTCACCTCGCGTCGCCACACGGCCGCGGCGCGACAGCAAGCGGACGCGGCGCGATCGCGAGGGCACAGTGCTCACCGTCTCCCATCGGCAGACGACCGGCGGGCGTGAGCCCTGAACGCGACGCTCCTCAACATCAGCCGGAGTCCGCCGACGGAACAGGGTGCGACAACGAACCTCGACCAAGGCCAAGCCGCGCGCCCGCCGTACGCTCGGGTTGTTGGCGACCGACCGCCACGTTCGGGTTGCGGCCGTGATGAAGAACGGTCACGTGCGCACGGCGGAGACGCCGCTCGATCCGGGCGTCGTCGTCCAGGGGGAGGTCGTCGACGTCGACGCGCTCGCCGCCGCCATCAAGTCGGCGGTCGGGTCGGAACGGTTCGGCACGCGGTCGGTGGTGGTCGGTGTTGCCGGTCGGGACGCCGTCACGCGCCAGGTGGAGATCCCGGCTATGGCCGACAAGGACCTCCGTTCTGCGCTCACGTACGAGCTGAACGACATGCTGCCGTTCCCGCCTGCCGAGGCCGTCGTCGACTACCTCCGCATCGAGGACGTGACCGACGAGAACGAACGGTCGGTCGCCCGACTGCTAGCGGTCGCGATTCACCGCTCAGCGGTCGATCCCCTGCTGGATGCGGTCCGCCGCGGCGGACTCACGCCAGTGGCCCTCGACCTGGCGGCGTTCGGCCTCGTTCGCTCCGCGTGGACCGGCGGGTCGGATGGCGTTGGAGCGACGGCGCTGGTTCATCTCGGCGACACCACCATGACGGTCGTGGTCGTCGAGGGAGACGTCGTGCGGTTCACCCGCCAGGTCGGCGTCGCCGACGACCACGAGTCCGGAGCGGCCGATCTCGACGCTGATCTGGCGTTCGTCGAACGGTTCCGAACCCGCGGCTCTGCGGGGTCTGGATCGACCGCGACGGCGACGATGGAGCGAACCGACCCGATCGTCGCGGC
>JAIBBP010000142.1 GCA_019694615.1 Microthrixaceae bacterium
TCGTGCCCTCCGTGCCTCCTGTGGATCCGCCCCGTAGGCGGCGAGCAGCCGTTCGAGAGCTTCCTCGATCGCCCCGGTTTGGGTCTTGCCGGTCGCCGTTGCCGCCCGGCGAGCGAGCTCGTGCACATACTCGTTCTTGATGTTCAAGCCCATGGGTAGACAATACCTTGCAGAAAACGGTAGATGGTAGAGAACCGCGCGGCGCTGTCCACCGGCCGGATGGTTCCGCGATCCGAATGGCATGCATTTACGCGAACCCGGTCCGGGGTCCTACGTTGTGCGCCATGACTTCGCCGCGCCGCCGGATGACATCTGAGGGACGGCGAGAACAACTCCTGGACGCGTGCGCTCACATCGTCGATGTCGAAGGCTTCCATGCGGTCACCATCGACCGGGTTGCGACGGCATGCGAGGTCACCCGAACAGTCGTGTACCAGCAGTTCGGCGGCCTTGACGGCATGCTCGACGCGCTGATCGCACGAGCGGGGGAACGAGCCCAAGCCGTCGTGGGAGAGACAGCCGTCGCCGCCGATACGACGACGGTCCACGACACTATGGTCCGCATCCTCGATGCGGTCGATGCCGACCCGGCGACCTGGCGGATGTTCCTCTCCGCTCCGCAGGCCGGCCCTCCTGCACTGAGCAGGAGTCTCGCACGAGGCCGCGCCCAGATCCGTGAGCTCAACATCGAGGCACTCGAGCATCGAACCGGTTCGACAGCGGATGATCCCGAACTGGCGGCCCGCCTCATGCAGGTGATGGCCGACGAACTCGTACGCCTGCGACTGGCCGACCCGGCCGTGTACACCACCGAGCGGATCATGTCGCTCGTCGACAAGATCGCGGCCGCTGCCCTTGGACCGGTGCAGGCGCTGCGATGAACTCACGTCGCCTGACCCACCTCGAGCGGCTCGAAGCCGAGAGCATCCACATCATGCGCGAAGCGGTCGCCGAGAGCGAACGCCCCGTGATGCTCTACTCGATCGGCAAGGACAGTGGCGTCATGTTGCACCTTGCCCGCAAGGCGTTTGCGCCGTCGCCGCCGCCGTTTCCACTCCTGCACGTCGACACGACGTTCAAGTTCCGGGCCATGTACGAGTTCCGCGATCGGATGGCGACCGAGTCGCAGATGGAGCTGCTCACCTGGCAGAACCCCGAGGCCAAGGCGCTGGGCATCAACCCGTTCGACCACGGGTCGTCGGTGCACACCGACATGTGGAAGACCGAGGGCCTGAAGCAGGCGCTCGACCACTGGGGGTTCGACTGCGCCTTCGGCGGAGCGCGGCGCGACGAGGAGAAGTCACGGGCCAAGGAACGCGTGTTCTCGATCCGGTCGGCCCAGCACCGCTGGGACCCCAAGCAGCAGCGCCCCGAGCTGTGGCGTCTCTACAATGTCCGCAAGCAGCAGGGCGAGTCGGTCCGCGTGTTTCCGATCTCGAACTGGACCGAGCTCGACGTCTGGCTTTACATCCACCGGGAGAACATCCCGATGGTCCCGCTCTACCTCGCTGCGGAGCGCCCCGTCGTGGAGCGCGACGGACTCCTCATCATGGTGGACGACGACCGGTTCCCGCTCCGTGAGGGCGAGCAACCGGAGATGCGCAGCGTGCGATTCCGCACCCTGGGGTGCTACCCACTGACCGGAGCCGTGGAGAGCACTGCCGCGACGCTGAGTGACGTCATCCAGGAAACGCTGCTCACCAGTACCTCGGAGCGACAGGGGCGAGCCATCGACCACGACCAGTCGGGTTCCATGGAGAGGAAGAAGCAGGAGGGGTACTTCTGATGGCCCACGTCGTCGACGACCTGCTCGAATCCGACATCGAGGCGTACCTCACCGCGCACGAGAACAAGTCGCTGTTGCGTTTCATCACCTGCGGCAGCGTCGACGACGGCAAGTCGACCCTGATCGGCCGGTTGCTCTACGAGACGAAGCTCGTGTTCGAGGATCACATGGCGGCGCTCGTCGCCGACTCGAAGAAGGTCGGCACCCAGGGCGGTGACCTCGACTTCGCACTGCTGCTCGACGGCTTGGAGGCGGAGCGGGAGCAGGGCATCACCATCGATGTTGCCTACCGCTTCTTCTCCACCGAGAAGCGCAAGTTCATCGTCGCGGACACGCCCGGTCACGAGCAGTACACACGCAACATGGTCACCGGCGCGTCGACAGCGGACCTCGCCGTCGTCATGATCGACGCCCGCAAGGGAGTGCTCACCCAGACCCGCCGGCATACGTACCTCGTCTCGCTGCTCGGCATCCGCAACGTCGTGGTCGCCGTGAACAAGCTCGACCTCGTCGACTACTCAGAGGAGGTGTTCGACGCCATCGAGGCCGACTATCGCGGCTTCGCCGATCAACTCGGAATCGAGCACGTCCTCTGCATCCCGATGTCCGCCCTCAAGGGCGACAACCTCCTGCACCCCAGCGAGAACACACCCTGGTACCACGGACCGGCGCTCATCCCGTTCCTCGAAACCGTTGAGATCGACGACGTCGCCGTCGACGCGCCGTTTCGGCTTCCGGTGCAGTGGGTGAACCGTCCCAGCCTCGACTTCCGCGGCTTCTCCGGCACCGTCGCGGGTGGCGAGATTGCGGTGGGCGACCCGGTGCGGGTGCTGCCCGGCGGCCAGACGTCAACCGTCTCGCGAATCGTGCTCGGCGACGCCGATCTCGACCGCGCAGTCGCCGGTCAGGGAGTGACCGTCTGCTTGTCCGACGAGATCGACGTCAG
>JAIBBP010000221.1 GCA_019694615.1 Microthrixaceae bacterium
GAAGCGGTCGCCGCCGCGCTCAACAGCCGGCCCCGAAAGACCCTCGGCTGGCGAACCCCCGCCGAAGCGCTCGACGAGCACCTACGCTCCCTCCAAGGCAGTGTTGCGACGACCGATTGAATCCGCCTTGGCAGCCATGGTCCGCGTGATGCAGCAGGTGATCGCTCGGTTCACGGCGCCCGAGCGCCATCACCAGAGCGGCGACGACGAGGTCGGTGGTCTGACGTTGGCCCATCGACCACCCGACCAGGCTGTGATCGTGCAGGTCCCGGATGCCGGCCAGGAACAGCTTGCCGTCAACACAGCGGAACTCGCTGATGTCAGCGACCCAACGGAGGTCGGAGCGTTCAGCGGTGAAGTCGCGTTGCAGCAGGTCCGGCGCCGGCACCCTCCGTGTGTCGTTGCCCTTGCGCCACTTCTTGCGAGCGTGCGCGCCGACCAGGCCGTCCTGGCGCTTCAGCCGGGCGACACGGTGACGTCCCACGCGATCGCCGCCTCGGCGTAACTGCCCCCACACCCGTGGAGCCCCGTAGGTGCAGCGGGAGTCTTCGTGGATCTGGCGGATCTTCACCAACAGCTCGTCGTTCGCGACCCGCTGGGGCGACGGCGGCCGCTTGGACCAGGCGTAGAAGCTCGATCTGCTGACGCCGGCGACCCGGCACAGGTCGGTGACGCGATGCTCGGCTTGGTGGTCGTGGACGAACCGGAAGCCGATCACCGGTTCGTCTCTCGGGCGAAATACGCGGCCGCTTTCCGCAGGATCTCGTTGTCGACCCTCAGCTGGGCCGACTCCTTGCGGAGCCGCCTCAGCTCGGCCCGTTCCGATTCCGACAACGCCTCGGGATCGGCGTCACGCGCTGCGCGCTCACGATCGGCCTTCACCCAGTTCCACAACGTGGCCTCGGCGATCTCGAGCGACCGAGCCACCTCTGCAGCTGGCCTGCCCGAGCTCTTCACGAGCTGCACCGCTTCCCGACGGAACTCCTCGGGGTACTTCGCTGGACGACCCATCCGGGCCTCCTTCCTCCAGGGTCTCCCCCAGAATCAGGTGTCCATCAACTCGTGGCAACTCCACGGGGTCGGGCTGTTGGGCAGGGTAGAAGGCTGCTTCGAACTCGGCGGGCGGGACGTGCCCGCAGTGGCCGTGGAGGCGTTGCTCGTTGAATCAGTGCACCCAGCTGAGTGTGGCGAGCTCGAGCTGGTCCACGTCGTCCCACACCGTCGGCGCGTCGGGACCACGGACGCATTCAGCCTTGTAGAGACCGTTGGTGGTCTCGGCCAGTGCGTTGTCGTAGGAGTCCGCGACGGTGCCGATCGAGGGGCGGGCGCCGATCTCGTCGAGTCGTTCGGTGAATCGAACCGGCGTGAACTGAGAGCCGGCATCGCTGTGCGCGACGAGCCCGACGAGTCGCTGCCCGCCCCTCGAGAGGCGGGCCATCTCCAACGCGTCGAGGACCGACTAGCAAGGATTCACGGCCTTGAGCGGCTGGCGCGGGGCCGGTAGAGAACCCCGATGTGCAGGCTTCGCGGTGGGTGCTCGGAGCGGATTCTCGTGGATCGGGAACGGATCGCGCGGATTGGGTGTCGAAGGCCAACTGTCTCGTCGTGGCGGTGACGAGCTCGATGTGTGAACCGGCCGCGGGCTCGCTCACGCTCCCGGATTCTCGGCACCCTCGGGCCTACGGCAACAGCACCTTGCGGACGACGTCGTTGTTGGTGTCCGCGACGAGCTGCTGCTTCTGTCGATCCTCGGGCTGTCGTTGCTCATCGGCGGGCTCGCCGAACAGGTTCGGGTCTCGGCGGCAGTCGCCGCGTTCCTCGTGGGGGTCGCATTGTCCGACCCGATCGCAGAACGCGGCCGGGAACTCCTGCTTCCCATCCGCGACGTGTTCGGCGGCCTGTTCTTCGTGTTCTTCGGGCTCCAGGTCGATCCCGCCACGCTCCCCCCGGTGCTGCTCCCCGCACTCGGCCTGGCGGCGTCGGCGCCGTCACCAAGATCACAACCGGCGTCTGGGCGGCCCGACGGAACAACATCGGACCCAAAGGTCGCGTTCGTGCCGGGCTCTCGCTCGTCCCCCGAGGCGAGTTCTCCATCGTCATCGCCGGCCTCGCCGTCACCGCCAACGCCGAACCCCAACTCGGGCCGCTTGCCGCCAGCTATGTGCTCATCCTCGCCATCGCCGGCTCGCTCGCCATGCGCTACGCCGACCACCCTCTCCTCCACCACATGGCGCTTCGCCGAGTGCGCTGACCAACGTCAGCGGGAGCTCCGACCCGGAGGTGGCATCCTCGGGGGCGGGCCGTGGGACCACCACTGAGGTCGGCGTGCACGTCGCCACTCGCGACCAGCCGACGGAGAAGATCCGACAGCGCCCTCACCAACGAGCACCGCCACACTGCATGACCACCCGGAGGGGGTCAGGCAGCAGGGAGCGGTTGCCGACCGCACCCCGACTCGCGGGTCGGCCCCGTTCCAACCACATGTTCGATCCATCGACCGACAGTCACGCCGAACCCCGACGGACATACGACGTCTCGGCACCTACACGGTCAGCGGTGGTGGCTTCCGTGGGCGGTGTCGCAGGCTCGGGTCTCGCCGGTCCTGACCTGACCGGCGCCGATGCCTTCGAGGGCGGCGAAGGGGCCGCACTCGTTGGGAACGATCCAGACGTGGATCATGGGGCGGGGGTCGCCGAGCTTCTGGGTGCCGGGAGCGCAGGGACCACCGATGCTGGTGATGCCGGCGATCCGGGGTGGGTCGCCGGTGAAGCACAGGTCGTCGTGGATGTGCCATTGGGTCAGCGCACCGCCGATGTCGGGGACGTTGTCGAGCGTGGTGCCCGGTTCGGCGAAGAACATGGCCGATGCGAGCTGCTTGGTGCCGTCGGGTCGGATCTCGAACACGACGGATTCGGGGTGATCGGGGTCGAGTTGGCGGCCGTCGTCGAGCGCGTCCCAGTTGACGAAGTGCTCGTAGCCGGTGCCGTCGTCGCGTATCGAGTGGTAACCGCGGGCTTCGAGGGCAGTCCAGTCGGCGAACTGGGGGAGCTTCCACAGCGTGTTGGCGACGAGGTTCTCGGCACGGGCCTGCTGGTCGGGCGTGACGCCGTCGACGCCGCCGAGATCGATCGGCTCGGTCGGGTCGTACGGCTTGGTGAGCGGCGCAGCGGGGTGGGCGTGCGCGCTGTCGGAGTCGTCGTGGTGGGAAGCAGTTTCGCCGTCGGCGTGGCTGTGGTCTTCACCGGCGTGGTGGTGGGTCGCAGCTGCGTTCATCGCGCTCAGGCCCACAACTGCGATCGCGACTACGGCGATGCTGACCGGGCGGCGGGCGAGTCGGATGGGCATCGCCGACGATTGGTATGAGCGGGCCGTCCTCCACCAGGCGGCCGCGCTGAGCGCAGCGACGGCTGCCAATCCCGCGGCGACCCCGTCGGCCCACTGCACCGGTTCGGCGATCTCCAACCCATCCACGAACCCGATGCCGATGGTCTTCGCTACCAGCCAGCCGAGAACGGACACCGCTCCGAGCGCCGCTCCCTCGGCCGCTGTTCGCCCGCTGGGCCGTGCCAGCATCAACGCGCCCCATGCCAGTTGCACCGCGGCCAGCGCGGCGAAGGTTCGCACCACGCCCGGGTGCTCGGCGTGAGCCCCGATCGCGGCGGCATGGACCGCCCCCGCGCCGAGCGACGCGACCGCGCCGATCAACACCGCCGGCGGCCGAGCCGTGGTCTGCGGGTGGGAGCTCATCCTGTTCTCCGATCGCGACGCGAGGGCGAGGCCTCTGCCCGGTCGCGCTCCGCCACGCCGCGGGCGATGCCACTGAGGCTGGGGCTTCGCTGATGGAGGTGGTTCCCGGTGGCGGTGGCGACGGGAACAGCGATGACGACCCAACCGGCGAGCACCCCGATGACGGACACGAGCTGCGAACCCATCGCGTTCCTCCTCGGCAGCGGCCGGTCACCGCTCGCCGCGGTCACCACGGTCGATCGGCTCGGTGTCGGCCTTGATCGACGAGACGAAGGCTTCGGCGCCGTTGAACAGCGCTCGGCCCAGGTTCTTGCCGACCTGACTGCCGATCACGCCGCCGACCACCGCGCCGACGAACGTCCCGACGACCGGCACCGGCACGGTGCTGCCCAGCGCCGCACCCGACAGCACGCCGCCGCCGAGCCCGGCGAGCTTGCCGACTTCTTCCTTCTCGCGGTCATCCATGGATGGTTCCTCCTCGGGTTGAGTTCGAGCGGTTCACGCTCGGTTGAGCGTGAAGTTGCCGAGGGTGATGGATTCGCGGGAGATGCCCTCGCCGAAGCACGAGCCCTGCTCGGGCAGCGCGACGAAGGTCGCGGAGCCGGTGGTGCCGGCGAAGTGACCGGAGGTGAGCTCGATGTCGAGCGTTCCGCCATAGGCCGCTTGCAGGGTCGCGGTCGCAGTGGCGTTGGAGGTGGTGCCGTCGGACCAGCGGACCACCGCGGGTCCCGAACCGTCCGTTCCCACCGCGACGAAGCAGCTGAGCGACGGGAACGTGACGGCCAAGGAGTCGAACCGGGCGCTGGTGATCCCGGTGCCGGTCCCGTCGTTGCACCCCGCGGTCGAGGACGGCCCGACCAGCGAGTAGGTGACGGGCTTGGCGACCTGGTCGACCGCCGGTGACACGTCGAGCGTTCCCGACCCCCCACCACACGAGATCGTGCCCGGCGCAGCGGCCGGCGTGGGCGGCGGAGCGCACCCCGTCACCGACGCTCCGATCAGACCAGCAGCGAACACGCCGAGCATCTTCAACTTCATGGCTTCTTGACCCCCTGTCTCAGGACCATGACCATCACGGTCTCGGGATCGATTCTCCAGGCACGTCGCGGTGCCGCAATCGGTGGTGACACTCCAGTCCGTTACGTGCCACCACCGAATCGGACGGCCTCGCCGGGTCGCGCTACCCGGAAGAAGAGCCACTCCCGTCTCCGCGGGAAGGGTCGAGGGCCGGATCGGGGCGGCCACCGATCCCGGCCACCGTCGGCCGGATTCCGCGACGTCCGCCACAGAGGCAGTCGTGCTCCCACCACGAGGTCACAACGCCTCCCACTCCTGCCAACGCGTCCCGTCGAACCACATGTGGATCAGCCTGCCGTCGAGGCCCCTGGCGAAGGTTTCGGCGTGAGGGCTGCCCCACGTCACGATGGTCGGATCACCGGCCATCTGCCACCCACCGAGACGTTCCCACTCAGACCAACCGTTCTCGCCGTACCACCGGTGGTAATCGCCTCCATCGGTGCCGCGGACGTGAACGTCCAACCCTCCGGGAGCCCAGCTGGAGGTAGCGGGTTGGCCCACGATCCCACCGCCGAGTGACTCCCATTCGTGCCACGTGCCGTCGAACCAGGCGTGGATCAACGCCCCGTCCAGACCACGACCGAACACGTCGACCCGTCCGGGCCCCCAGCTATGAGCCACAGGACTGCTCACCATCTGCCATCCCCCGACGAGTTCCCAGTTCGACCAACCATCGCTGTAGTAGCGGTGGTACACGCGGTCGTCGCTCCCCCGTGCGAAGACATCCAGATGACCCTTTCCGAACGAGATCACCGACGGCTCGCCCTGCAAGGCCCCCCCCAAGCGACTCCCATTCGTGCCATGTGCCGTCGAACCAGCTGTGGATCAACGCCCCGTCCAGACCACGACCGAACAGGTCCACCCGTCCGTTTCCCCGGCTATGAGCGACGGGATCGCTCGCCAGCTGCCAGCTGCCGATCCGCTCCCACTCCGACCAGCCACCGCTGTAGTAGCGGTGATAGACGTGGTCATCACTTCCGCGGGCGAATACGTCCAGGTGGCCAGGCCCCCAGGGAACAACCGACGGCTCCCCGCGAATCATGCCGCCCAGGCTCTCCCAGCCGCGCCATGCCCCGTCGGCGTAGAAGGTGTGGATGAGAGCACCGTCCAAGCCTCGGGCGAACACGTCGGTACGCCCGGGCTGCCACGTGATCGACGCGGGGTCGCTCGCCATCTGCCAGCCGACCTGTGGGCCTGGGGGTGCGGGGTCGCTCGTCCCGAACGCCTGCGGCGTGCCGGCACAGGCGTCGATGGGAAGTCCGCCGAGGCCGCAGATGAATGGTCGGGCCCGGCCTTGGGAGTCGGCGATGGCGCTGTCCCACTTCGCGTTCGACGCTGCCAGTTCGTACAACGCGACCCGGGTCGATCGCAGGGGACTGCCGCGCGGAGGGGTGACATCTGAGCTGGCTTGCCCGGAGGGCAGGCCTGGAAGGATGACACCATGCCGAAGCCCTATCCGGAGGAGTTCCGCGACGACGTCGTGAAGGTCGCTCGGAGCCGCCCTGACGGCGTCACGTTGGAGCAGATCGCGCACGACTTCGGGATCCACCCGATGACGTTGTCGAAGTGGATGCGACAGGCCGCTGTCGACGCCGGTGATCGACCCGGCGTGACGAGCGTCGAGTCGGCCGAGCTGCGCGAAGCGAAGAAGCGGATCCGCATGCTGGAGATGGAGAACGAGGTCCTGCGCCGCGCCGCCGCGTATCTCGGCCAGGCGAACCTCCCAAAAGGCTGATGTACCCGCTCGTGTCCGAGCTCGCCGCCGACGGTGTTCCCGTCGTGGTGTCGTGTCGGGTACTCGGCCTCGCTCGCCAGCCCTACTACCGGTGGCTCGAACAGCCGATCACCGACGAGCAGCTCGACGAGGCGTGGTTGGCGAACGCGATCTTCGACGCTCATCGTGACGATCCCGAGTTCGGCTACCGGTTCCTCGCCGATGAGGTCCGCCGAGCCGATCACGTCGTCACCGACCGGGTCGTGTGGCGAATCTGCCGGGATCACGGCTGGTGGTCGAGGTTCGGCAAACCCAAGGCCCGCAAGGGATCCAAGCCCGGCACACCGGCCCACGACGACCTGGTCCGGCGCGACTTCACCGCGTCGGCACCGAACGAGCTGTGGCTCACGGACCTCACGGACCTCACGGAACATTGGACGCGGGAAGGGAAGCTCTACGTCTGCGCCATCAAGGACGTGTACTCGAACCGGATCGTCGGCTGGGCGATCGACTCGAGGATGAAGGCCCGCCTCGTCGTCGCGGCCATCGAGATGGCCGTCGCCCGACGCGACGGTGACGTCGCCGGCTGCATTCTGCATTCGGACCGCGGATCGCAATTTCGCGCTCGGAAGGTGCACCGAACACTCGCGCACCACGGCCTCGTCGGATCCATGGGCCAAGTCGGCTCCGCCGGCGACAACGCGGCGATGGAGTCGTTCTTCGCTCTGCTCCAGAAGAACGTCTTGGACCGGCGCACCTGGACCACTCGCGACGAGCTCCGCATCGAGATCGTCACTTGGATCGAACGGACCTACCACCGCCGCCGACGCCAGACCCGCCTCGGCCGCATGACCCCCATCGAATACGAGATGATCATGACCCCTCAGACGGCAACCGCCGCCTGAACACCAACTGTCACCTCATCGCGCGGCAGTCCCAGACCGCTGCACGGGGGCTTTCTGGGTGGCAGCACCGAGCCAGGCGGCATCGTCCACGCTGATCACGGCGTTCAGTTCACATCATGGGCCTTCGGCAACAAGATCCGTTCCGCCGGGCTCATGCCGTCCTTCGGAAGCGTGGGCGACGGCCTCGACAACGCGATGATGGAGAGCTTCTGGTCCTCGATGCAGATCGAGCTCCTCAACCGCCGACGCTGGAAGACCCGTGTCGAACTCGCCAACGCGATCTTCGACTACATCGAGATCTTCCACAACCGACAGCGACGCCACTCAGCCCTCGGCTACCGCACTCCGACCGAATACGAGAACCTCCCCGACACCATCCCCGCCTGACGACTCACCACCTAACCTGGAAACCAGGGTGTAGGGCAGGTCAACCTGGAAACCAGGGTGTAGGGCAGGTCAGTGGTGTCGCCCAACATTCCGAACGGAACGGACTTCTCCCAGTAGTTAAGTCGCTCATGGCCGATCAGCGGGGTGAGCCGATACCGCCAATGACGGAGCCGCATTCAGTGCAGCGGATGATGCGCACCGGTTGCGGGTCGAACCGGCGGAGCTGTCGGGCCAGCCGATGCCGCCAGGCGGGCCAGTCGGCCGGGGTCGCATAGCCCCCGAGCGCCCCCGTCTGGATGTGCCCGTTCGGGCACTCGAGCCGGTAGTCGAAGTGGTCGCTGCGGGAGCCGACGACGTGGCGCCACGGTCGTTCCATGTGACCCATCCTGCCCCGGATCCCTGACCCACGAAAAGCGGACGTCATCGAGGGTCAGCCGTGGAACTGACCACACCCCTGCCGGGTGCCTCCCAGGTGCCCCCAGCGGTGCCTCGTCGGCGTCGCGCCGAGATATCCCCCGAGCCCGTCAGACGCTCTGGGTTTGGCCCTGTGGCGCCCGTGGACGCACCGCATCGGTTGCCGGCAAGCCCAACTGGGCGCTACTCGTCACCCTCACACCCCGCTGAAACGCGAAGAGCCGCTTATTGGAGGCTCTGGGGTGCCCCGGGTTTGGCGGAGTCGCGCCACGATGGCGGCGGCGGTGCACCGCGGCTTCAAGAGCATCCCCCGGCTGGCGGCGGCACCACATAGGCCTCGATCCGTTCGAAGACGTAGCCAATGTTCGCCAGCCCAGAATCGTCGCGCCAGATCGTGTAGTAGTGATCCCCTCGCGATCCGCTCCAGTACCGATACAAGGGCACCGTTCCTGACGCCGGCGAGCTGAAGTGATACACGTAGCCTGCCGACACGGGATCTTCTACATAGCCAAACCAAACAGCTCCGTCATCCGCATCCACGCTGATGAAGTGGTCGGTCTTCTCGGCGTTATACCAGGAACGGAGACGTACCGTTCCCGGTTCGTTGTTCTTGTACACCTGAGCCTCGCAACCCTCGTAGCTGTACCCGAGAATCGCCGCCCGATAGTCGTCCCGCGTGGTCGTGTAGTAGTGATCACCCGCCGCGGCGTGATAGTAGCGGTAGAGGGGAGTCGTCGGTTTGCTCGCCTCGACGAGTTCGACAGTCCATGAGGTGCTCGTGGCGAGCGGACCGGAGTTGTTCTGGCGGATGCGCAGCCGGGCGCCGTCGGCGCGGTCGGCGTAGAGGTTGAGGCCTTCGTCGGAGCGTTTGAGGACGGTGAGGTTCTGGGGGTCGAGGCGGATGCCGCCGGCGACTTGGTGCCAGTCCGGGTCCCAGGAGCCCGTCCGCCACTTGGCCCGAAGGATCCCGTCCTCGCCGATCGCGGCGACGAGTTGCCGGCCGTTCTCGATGAACCCGGTGAGGCGGCTCGGGTTGAAGCTGTTGCCGATGAAGTGCCCGCCGATGTCGGACCAGGCGCCCCCGTCGATCCGGACGCCGAGGTATCGCGGGCTGTCCTTCTGACGGGCGATGTCCATGGTGTGCACCCCACCCGTCACGCTCTTGATCACCGTGTACGGCTCGACGAGCGACACCGTCCA
>JAIBBP010000098.1 GCA_019694615.1 Microthrixaceae bacterium
CGCTGACGGTTGCGTTAGGACGGGGTCCGCCGATGCCGGCATCTCAATGCCGCCAGCGCGTCTGCGTGGGCGCGCGACGACGTCGTCGACGTCGCCGAGCAGCGAGCTGGCGAGCGCTCGACCCATGCCGGTGAGGCGATCTTCGTGAGGTTCGGTGGACGGGCTCGCCGACACGGTCGTCAGGCTAACGGTGAGCGGGCTGGTTCCCGATGCCTTCGGTCCAATTCCGTCCGTCTGAACTATGTCGCCGCACCACGCCAGGTCAGCGGTACTTCGCTGCGATGCGCTCGACGACGGGAACGAGCAGCTCTCGCGCCTGCTCTCGCGAAACGAATGTCATGCCGTGTTGCTCCGTTTCGGGGAGATCCACGACGTTCGCGTCGGGACCGAGTCGGAGCAGCAGGCGTTCGAGCCAGGCGTCGCCGCCAACGGCCAGCACGGCGAGCAGCCGACCGCCGGGACGGTCCTCGACCGAGTCCACGGGATAGTGCTCCGCGATCCACCGGTCACCAGGACCCACCTCGATTGCGATCCGACGATCGGCGGATGATCCCGAGTAGGCAGTCGCCGGCGGGATCACCTCGGGAACGTCGAACTCAGCATCGGTGGGGGCGGCCGACCGGATTCGATCCACACGGAACAGGCGCTCGTCCTCTGCTACGTGACACCAGCCCGTGACGTACCAGTTGCCCTCCGTGGCGTACACCCGGTACGGATCGATCCGGCGAGACGTGGTCTCGTCGGAGCCATAGGAGTAGTAGTCGATGTCGACGCTTCGACGACGCTCGGTCGAATCCTGGAGGAGCCTCAGGGTGTCGCTGTCGGCACCACCGAGATCGATGTCGAGCGTTGCGGGGTCGGCGATCCCGACCACGTGCTGCAACTTGGCCAGTCCACGAGCCAACGGCCCGCTGGGGTCGGCACCGGTCGTAGCCATCAGCCCGGCGCCAGCGGCGAGCACGCCGACGGCTTCCTGCGCCGTGAACCGCAGCGGCCGGGTGAAGTAGCGACCGAGCGTGACCCAGACACGGTCGTCCTCAATGACCACATCGATCAACTCGTCGGGGGTGTACGGCGGGATGCCGACCATGAAGACGATGTCGAGATCGGCGAGCAGCGCCTCGCGAGTCACGTCGAACTGAGCACACACATCGTCGATCCGCGGCCCGTCACGTTCCGCGATCCACGGCACGATCGCCACGATGCGACGAAAGCGGTCCGAGGCGGTCTGGCGGCTCATGCCACGACTCCGTTCAGCCACTCCAGCAGCTCCGCACGAAGCTCCGGCGGGCTGACGACCTCGGCGTGCTCGAGAAACCCGAGGGCGAAAGTTCGAAACGCCCGACGGTTGGTGACGACCATCTCGATCGTGGCCGACCCGTCTGGCTCGTCGGTCCACGTTGTCGTCTCGCCCACGTGTCCGCGACTGAGCGCTGCCTGCGACGCGTCGATCCGAACTACCGCGGTGACCGGCGGGTCGTCACCGTGGCGCCAGGGGTCGAAGCGTGTGCCCGACGATGTCGACGCGTCGCGCGGCTCGAAGGAGCCCGGGGCACCCGACGAAACGCCGCCGACAATCCGATCGAGGCGGAAGCTCCGGCGATCGTCGCGCAGGCGATCGTGGCCGGTCAGGTACCAACGACCACGCTGGAACTCCAGACGCCGCGGCTCCACGGTTCGGCGCTCGCCGTTGTAGTCGAACTCGATGAGCCGGTGCTCGTTGATCGCCTGGTGGACGTCGCCGATGACCGGCGGCGCCGGAACGGAAGCCAACGCCGGACCCTCGTCGGCATCGGATGCCCCCAGCTTGCGGAGCGCCTCGCTCGCGGCGATGCCATCGAGGCGAACAGCACGGAGCGCCAGCTTGAGGGCTGCCAGCTCGTCGGCATCGAGATCGGGGTCCGGGAGGTAGTAGCGCTCCGGATCGATGCGGTATCCGACGACGGTCTGGTCGTGAACGTCGAGCGACACGACCTCGACGGGGATGCCCATTTCGCGGAGGTCGTCCTTGTCGCGTTCGAACGTGCGGCGGAAGCTCTGCGGGTCGGACGGATAGCCCTCCATGAGCTCGCCGATCCGGTCGATGCGGAGCGGTCGCTCGGTGTTGAGCAGCAAAGCGGTGAGGTTGAGGAGACGTTCGAGCTTCGACATCGGAACGGCGATTCTAAGACCCGCCCCACCCCACCCCGCCCCAACCGGTTCTGTTGTACAAAGCGCGCGGCTGGGCGCGCGCTTTGTACAACAGAATCGGTTGGGGTCAGGAGAGGAGCGACACGGCGACCGCTGCGGCGGCTCCGGCGGCGGCGAAGAAGAGCGGATCGGCATCGATGCCACGGCCCATCGTCGTGATGCGAAGGTTCGCAGCCGCGAGGATCGCAGCGACGTCGGGCGGATCGACCTCGGCCGCAACGACCCCCTCGATCGTGAGCACCTCGTGGGGAACCGCAGCGACCACCGGCGCCGAACGCGTGAGCTCGATGGCGGTCATCGTGTGGTGGCTGACGCCCTGATGGCGGTCACGTCCATCGCCGTCGGATGCACGCACGCACAGCACGGGGACGCCATCGAGCGCGTCGACGGTGTCGAGCAACGCGGCAGCCTCGATGGCGGTCGTGCCGTACTTGGTACCGGTACCGACGACCCCCGGACCCATGCCGACGATCAGCACATCGGCACCCGCGACGTGGCGCGCCAGCAGCATGCCGGAGGCGACCGTTAC
>JAIBBP010000078.1 GCA_019694615.1 Microthrixaceae bacterium
AAGAGGATTGACGCTCCCCCGAAGAAGAGCGCCCCACAGAACACCCTGGCCTTCGGAATCCTCTGCTGTAACGCCGTCAGCAGCGCGACACCGGCCGCCACGCCGCAACCGAGGGCTGTGATGTACAACGGGAACTTGTTCACGTCGCCCAGGATCTGCTTGGCGAACGTCGGACCGAGCGGCACCAGCATCGCGCCGCCGAGCAGACCTGCCGCAAGCCCCACGTTGACTGACCTCACAACTGGGTTGACCACGACCAGATGCCAGCCGTCCTTAACCTCCTGGAGCACAGCTCGAAGTCCGTGAGGGGCTTCGCCACCCTCGACGTCGGCGGTGTGGAAGTGCACCGGTTTCGCATCGGTGCGAATGAGCGTGCGAACGATCACGAATGCGATCAGGTACGTCAACGCGTTGAAGTAGAACGCGAGGGTCTGCGTGCTTCCGATGTCGCGTCCGAAACCGAGAGGTTCCAGCCAATCCACTTCGGCGAGCCGATCGTTGCCCGCCTTCAGGAGGGCCTGGGCCACTCCGGCCAACGGCATCGTGCCGTAGGCGGCGAGGACTCCGAGCGAGTTCGCCGATGTCAACCGGTCCCGCGGCACGAGCACGGGCACCAGCGCCTCCTTTGCCGGGGCGAACAGCAACGTGAACACCTCGAGCAGGAGCGACGCGACGATCAGTTCCCACAGCTCAGTCGCGAAGGGCAGCGCGCAGAACACCAATGCCCGGGCGAGGTCAGCGATCCGCATGATGCGCTTGCGGTCGTACCGATCGACGAGGACTCCCATGAAGGGGCCGAGAAAGAAGCTCGGCGCCACGCGTGCCGTGAGCACCAAGGCGGTGGCGGCCTCCGGCTGCTCGCTGATATTGGCCGCCAGGGCCGTGACCGCGAACAGTCCGACCCAATCGCCGAACGCACTGATCAGCTGGGAGATCCACAGCCAGAAGAACTCGACGGAGCCGAACCAGCGGACTCGAAGCGGCTGACGAAGCGCGGTCGCGGCCACGACCTCTCGATTCAGAACGGCTCGTCCCCGGTCGGAGCAATAAAGGCGTCGGCGACTGCCTGGGGGGTGACCGCCGCCGTTGCCGACCGTTTCGCCGGCGCCTTCCTGGCCGCAACCTTCTTCGCGGCCGCCTTCTTCGCGGGAGCCTTCTTCGCGGGAGCCTTCTTGGCGGGAGCCTTCTTCGCCGGGGCCTTCTTCGCCGGGGCCTTCTTGGTCGGCGCCTTGGCGCGACGGTCAGCCAGCAACTCCAGCGCTCGCTCCATCGTCACCTCCTCGACGATGTCGCCCTTGCGCAGGGACGCGTGAGTCTCGCCGTCGGTGACGTAGGGACCAAACCGGCCATCCTTGACCGTGATGAGCTTGCCCGAATCGGGGTCCGGGCCGATCTCCTTGAGCGGGCCCCGCACTGCTTGACCGCGTCGCCGCTTCGGCTCCGCGAGTACGCGCAGCGCCTCGTCCAACGTGATGGTCAGCAACTGCTCCTCGTTCTCGATGGAACGGGAATCGGTGCCCCTCTTGATGTATGGACCGAACTTGCCGTTCTGAGCCGTGATCTCCTCGCCGTCTGACGGATCGACGCCGACAACACGGGGCAGGGAGAGCAACTCGATCGCGTCCTCGAGCGTGATGCGCTCGACAGTCATCGTCTGGAACAGCGACGCCATCTTCGGCTTGAAACCGGTCTCGTCGTCGTGCACCCCGAGCTGCACGTACGGACCAAATCGACCGTTCTTCACGTACACCGGCAGGTTCTCCGTCGGGTGAACGCCGAGCTCCCGTTCCTTGGGAGTCGCAATCAACTCCAGTGCCTTGGCGACCGTCAGCTCGTCGGGAGTGATGTCGTCAGGGATGTTGGCCGTCTGCTCCTCGTACTGGAGGTAGGCGCCGTACCGCCCGACACGAGCGACGATGGGCACTCCGTTGTCGTCGGCACCGAGCACGATCGAGTTCACATCGCGGGCGTCGATGCCATCGATGTCCGACGTCAACGCCTTGAGTCCCGGACGAGGGGGCTGGCCATCGACCCCGTCCGACCCGAAGTAGAACCGCGACAGCCACGGCTCGGCGTCGGCCTCACCGCTGGCGATGTGGTCGAGATCGTCTTCCATGTGTGCTGTCAGGGCGTAGTCCACCAGGTCGGGGAAGTGCCGTTCCAACAGCGT
The DNA here is from genome assembly GCA_019694615.1 of Microthrixaceae bacterium. Classification (GTDB taxonomy): domain Bacteria; phylum Actinomycetota; class Acidimicrobiia; order Acidimicrobiales; family Microtrichaceae; genus SSF14. The sequence continues at coordinate 2,171 of JAIBBP010000078.1, forward strand.
CACCACCGCGAACGCGGTGAAACTCGGAACCAGCGCCGAGCCCTTCTTCTTCACGTAGCCGCGGTCCTGGATCGTCGAAATCGTCGACGCGTACGTCGATGGTCGACCGACACCGATCTCCTCCATCCGCTTCACCAGCGACGCCTCGGTGTAGCGGGGAGGCGGCTGGGTCTCGTGGCCCTTCGCCGTCAGCTCGACCGACTGGGCACCGTCACCCTCGGCCATCTCGGGGAGGATGCGTTCCTGATCCTCGAGCTCAGCGTCCGGATCGTCGGCGCCTTCGACGTAGGCCCGAAGAAACCCGGGGAACGTGATCGTCTTGCCACTCGAAGCGAACAGCACCCGGCGGCCGCCCCACTGGTCGGCGGAGTCCACCGCCGCAGACAGACCCGCTGTCTCAATCTCGAGGCGTACCTGGACGCTCTCACCACGAGCGTCGGTCATCTGCGATGCGATGGTCCGCTGCCAGATGAGCTCGTAGAGCCTGAACTCCTGGCTCCCGAGCTCCGCACGAACGTCCTCCGGGGATCGGAAGGTGTCGCCGGCCGGACGGATCGCCTCGTGCGCCTCCTGGGCGTTCTTCACCTTCTTCGCGTACACCCTCGGCGCGTCGGGAAGATAGGCGGCGCCGTACTTCTCGGCGATCTGCGCTCGCGCCGCCGACAGCGCCGTCTCCGACAACGTCGTCGAGTCGGTCCGCATGTATGTGATGAAGCCGTTTTCGTAAAGGCGCTGGGCAAGCGACATGCACTGCGACGAGCTGAAGCGCAACTTCCGGCCCGCCTCCTGCTGGAGCGTCGACGTCATGAACGGCGCATAGGGCTTGCGGGTGTAGGGCTTGCGCTCAACGGACCGAACACGGACCGGTCGACCTTCGAGGGCCGTCCGCAGTGCAGCGGCGTCGGCCTCGCTCAGGAGCAGCGCATCGGCACGGGTGAGATGACCTGACTCGTCGAAGTCCTTGCCGGTGGCGACGCGGGCGCCATCCACCTCGAGCAGCGATCCGGCGAATGGGGTCTGGTCCCGGGTCTCGCCGTCGCTGCCGGGGCTGTCGAGGCGGAACGTCGCATCGAGATCCCAGTACAAGGCCGTGACGAACCGCATCCGCTCGCGTTCGCGTTCGACGACGATCCGGGTGGCAACCGACTGCACCCGCCCCGCTGACAGCCCCCTGTTCACCTTCTTCCAGAGAACCGGGCTGACCTCGTAGCCGTAGAGACGGTCAAAGATCCGCCGCGCCTCCTGGGCATCGACAAGACGTCGGTCGAGTTCGCGAGGGTTGTCGATCGCGTGCTGGATGGCGTCGGGGGTGATCTCGTGGAAGACCATCCGCTTGACCGGCACACGAGGGTTGAGCACCTCGAGCAGATGCCACGCGATGGCCTCACCCTCGCGATCCTCATCGGTCGCGAGATAGAGCTCGTCGGCCTCCTTCAGGAGCGCCTTGAGGTGCTTGACCTGGTCCTTCTTGTTGGGCGACACCACGTAGAGCGGCTTGAAATGGTTCTCGGTGTCGACGCCGAGACTCGCCCACTTCACACCTTTATATGCAGGAGGGATCTCGGCCGCCTTCGACGGGAGATCGCGCACGTGGCCGACCGACGACTCGACGACGAACTCGTCGCCGAGGAAGCGACCGATGGTCCGAGCCTTGGCCGGTGACTCGACGATGACGAGGGGGTTGCCCATGGGGGACACTCAAACTCGCTGAAACACGCCGTGTCAAACATCGGTCCAAACATCGCGTCGCGAGATCCCAGGGCTACGGTGACCGCCGACGACCCCCTCACCCCTGCCGGGAGACCGCATGGATTTCAAGCTGAGCCACATTGCCCGCGCCCTGCAGGAACGCCTTCTTGCCTTCATGGACGAACGGGTCTACCCCGCCGAAGCGGTCTACGAGGAGCAGATGACGGCACTCGGCGACCCGCACGGTCACCCGCAGATCGTCGAGGACCTGAAGGCCGAAGCGCGAGCACGCGGCCTCTGGAACCTGTTCCTCCCCCACCGCACCCAGTGGACCGAGGGCTTGTCGAACCTCGACTACGCGCCGCTCGCCGAGATCACCGGCCGATCCATCCATCTCGCCCCCGAGGCGCTCAACTGCTCCGCACCCGACACCGGGAACATGGAAGTGCTGACGATGTTCGGTACCGACGAGCAGAAGGAACGCTGGCTACAGCCCCTGCTGGAAGGTGAGATCCGATCGGCGTTCGCGATGACCGAACCAGATGTCGCCAGCTCCGACGCCACGAATATCGAACTCTCGATCCGCCGCGACGGCGACGAGTACGTGCTCAACGGCCGGAAGTGGTGGATCTCCGGCGCCGCGTCGCCACGCTGCGCAGTGTTCATCGTCATGGGAAAGACCGACCCCGAGGCCTCCCGACACCTCCAGCAATCCATGATCCTCGTGCCCCGCGACACGCCCGGACTGACGATCGTCCGCGACCTGCCGGTGTTCGGCTACCAGGACCGCGAGGGTCATTGCGAGCTCCGATTCGACGACGTACGGGTGCCGGCGGAGAACCTCATCGCGAACGAGGGCTCCGGGTTCGCCATAGCCCAGGCACGCCTCGGACCAGGCCGGATCCACCACTGCATGCGTTGCATCGGAATCGCCGAGAGGGCGCTCGAGTTGATGTGCCGCCGAGTCACAACCCGCGTGGCCTTCGGTCGACCCCTGTCCGATCAGGGTGTCATCCGCGAGTGGATCGCCGACTCCCGCATGGAGATCGAACAGGCACGTCTCCTCACGCTGAAAGCTGCGTGGTTGATGGACACAGTCGGAAACAAGGGTGCCGCGATGGAGATCTCCGCCATCAAGGTGGTCGTTCCCAACATGGCACTCCGCGTCGTCGATCGCGCCATCCAAGCGCACGGCGGTGGAGGCGTGAGCGACGACTTCCCTCTTGCCCGGATGTATGCCGGGCTCCGCACGTTGCGCTTCGCCGACGGACCCGACGAGGTCCACCGCCGACAGGTCGCCCGAACCGAGCTCGGCGCCCGGTCCTGATGCCGATGGATCGACAGTGGTAACCGGTCGCGACCCGGTCGACGGCCTGACGGCCGCCGAAGTCGCGGACCGGCTGGAGCGGGGCCTTGTCAACGAGGTGCCCCCGGCACCGTCGCGCACGATCAGCGAGATCCTCCGCGCCAACGTGCTGACTCGTTTCAACGCGTTGATCGGCGTGCTCGTTGTGATCGTTCTCGTCTGTGGGTCGCCTCAGGACGCGCTGTTCGGCGGAGTGATCGTCGCAAACTCCGTGATCGGGGTCATTCAGGAGGTGAGGGCCAAGCGCATGCTCGACCGCCTCGCCCTCCTGTCCGCGCCGGTCGCCCACGTCGTGCGCGACGGCCAGATCCACGAGATGAGCGTCGATCACATCGTGCTCGACGATGTCATCGAACTACGCCCCGGCGGACAGGTGGTCGCCGACGCTGAGGTGCTCATCGCCGACGCGCTCGAGATCGACGAGTCGTTGTTGACCGGCGAGTCCGATCCCGAGGTGAAGAAGCCGGGCTCGGGCCTCTACTCCGGCTCGTTCGTCGTCACCGGTTCGGGACGCGCCCGGGTCACCAAGGTTGGGGCCGACGCGTACGCCGCCAAGCTGGCCGAGGAGGCGCGCCGGTTCACCCTCACCAACAGCGAGCTGCGGGCATCGATCGACCGGATCGTGACGTGGGTCTCCTGGGCCCTCATTCCGGCTGCGATCGGACTCGTCTGGTCGCAGCTCCGGGCCAACGACGACATCAAGGCCGCGGCGGTCGCCGCTGTCGCCGGCATGGTCGGGATGGTCCCCGAGGGATTGGTCCTGTTGACGAGCGTCGCGTTCGCCGTGGGCGTCGTCCGACTCGCGCGACGCCGCACACTCGTCCAGGAACTGCCGGCGGTGGAGGTCCTGGCCCGCGTGGACGTCGTCTGTCTCGACAAGACCGGCACGATCACCGAGGGTTCGATGGTCGTGCACGGCATCGACCGCGTTGACACGGGGCGAGGAGAGACCGAGATCGCCAACGCACTCGCGGCCATCGCCTGGTCTGACCCCAACCCGAACCCAACTCAGCTCGCTCTGGCCGACCACTTCCCCGAGGCACCACTCGACTGGAACCGGATCGGCGCCGTGCCGTTCTCATCGGCACGAAAGTGGAGCGCCTCAGCGTTCGCAGACCGAGGATGGTGGATATTCGGCGCGGCCGAGATGATCCTCGACGAGAACGCCTATGCGAGGCTCGCAACACGAATCGACGAATCGTCGAAAGCCGGCATGCGTGTCCTCCTTCTGGCACACACCGAGTTCACCGTCGACGCCGACGCCGACGGGTTGCCCGACGGACTGGAACCCGTCGCGATCGTGACACTCGTCGACAAGATCCGCGCCGACGCTCCGGACACGCTGCGCTACTTCAGGGACCAGGGCGTGACGCTCAAGGTCATCTCCGGCGACAACCCCGTCACCGTTGCAGCCGTCGCGGAACGCGCCGGCTTGACGAACCTGGGTGATGTGCTCGACGCTCGGAAGCTACCCAGCGACACCGACGAGTTGGCCGACGTCGTCGAGCACACCACGGTTTTCGGCCGCGTCACGCCACACCAGAAACGCGAGATGGTCAAGGCTCTGCAAGCGCGTGGCCACACGGTGGCGATGACCGGCGACGGGGTCAACGACGTGCTGGCGCTCAAGGACGCCGACTGTGGCATCGCGATGGCATCGGGATCGGAGGCCACCCGCTCGGTCGCTCAGATCGTGCTGATGGACAGCTCGTTCGCCGGACTCCCCGCAGTGGTCGCCGAGGGCCGACGCGTCATCAACAATCTGCAACGAGTTGCGGGGCTCTACCTGACGAAGACCACCTATGCGGTGATCTTTGCCTTCGTCACCGGAGCCGCCGGCCTCGACTTCCCGTTCCTGCCGCGTCACCTCACACTGGTGAGCACGCTTTGCATCGGAGTTCCGTCCTTCTTTCTGGCCTTGGCACCCAACACCGATCGCGTCCGGGGGAACTTCCTGGTTCGTGTCGCCCGCGACTCGGTCCCCTACGGGGTGATATGCGCGACCGCGACCCTCGTGACGTACGTCGTGGCCCGCCATCAACACGCAACACCACTCGTTCAGGAGCGCACGGCGGCGACGTTGGTGCTCGCCGGCTGCTCTCTGTTCGTGCTGCTCCGCAACGCGCGCCCATTGAAGGGGTGGAAGCTCGGCCTCGTGTGCACGATGGGCGGCATCGTAGCGCTGGCCTTCCTCACACCACCCGGCCGGGACTTCTTCGACCTCGAGTTGCCACCGGCGCCGATCGTCACGACGGCAGCGATCGCCATCGGATGTGCCGTCGCGGCGATGGCGCTCGCTCATGGTCTGTTCCGCGAGGCGAACTAGCGGCGCTCCCGAGCGTCAGTCCTCGGAGTCGCCGCGCGATCGATTGACGACGATGCGCACCTCCGTGCCTCCTCCGACCGACGTGTAGGACGCTTCATCGGAGTACGCCTGGATCAGTGGGACCCCGAACCCGCCTTCTCGGCTCAGGTCGGGTTCGGGGAGGGTCAGGTTCTCCGCATCCGGCCGGAACCCACCAGCGGAGTCCGATACGAGCACCTCGATCGACTGGTCCGAAACCGTGGCGACCAGTCGGATCGGTTCGACACTCTGCTGCGCGAGGAGAGCCTTCAACGCATTGGTGACCGACTCCGAGACGACGAGTCGAAGATCGTCGAGCTGATCCTCGTCGGTCCAACCACCGTCGCGTGCGGCGTCCGCCACGAAGTTGCGAGCGGCCGCGAGGTACCGGCTGTCCGGCGGGACTTTCAGCTCGATCGTCCGCGCCGTCATGTGGCCCGTACTCCGTCCAGCTCGTCGACCGACGCGACCACCGCGATGATCTCGTCGAGGCGAGTCCGCTCGAAGCACCGGCGAACCCGCTCGCCGGCGACGACAGCGAACGATCCGCCGATCTCGCCAACACGCCGTGCCCCTCCGACGGTCACTCCGAGACCGACCGAATCGATGAGGTCACAAGCCGACAGATCGACAGCGAGCGGCCGACAACCGGCGACGTCGCGTTGGCACTCCGCAACCGCTGCCACCAGTTCCCGGCGGTACCGGGGCGCGGTCGCGAGGTCGATCTCGCCGACCACCACGAGCACGATCCAGGGGCCGACCACATCGGTCCGGATGTGGAAGTACACACCGAGAGGCTACCGGCCGCACCCGACGAACCCACCCACACCGGTCCGACCCCACGGGACGCGACCGCCCGCGGCGCTACTCGCGGAGCACGACCAACCGCTCGCTGAGATCGACGTCACCGACGAAGGATCCGACGAAGGGCACGTCGGTGGGCGACCGGTAGGAAACGACCACCGTGACGAAGCCATCGGGACCAGGATCGCCCGAAACGCTCACCCGCAGCCGCTCGCGGCGGAGTCGGGTCTCACCCGAGGCCGCCGCGAGGACTGCCGACCGATCGGGAGCGACCATCGCGCGTCGTGCACCGGCGCGAGCGGCAGCGGTCAGCGCAACCGCGTCACGAACCACCACAGAGACCTGGAGCACCACGAGCAGAATCACTACGACGATCGGGACGGCGAGAGCGATCTCGACGGTCGACTGTCCGATGTCGGACCGCCCTCGCACCCGAACGGTCATGCGCCGATCAGCGATCGCATCCTCGCGAACACCGAGCCGAACAGGCCGGTTATGGCGCCACCACCATCACCGGACAGATAGGCGATCACTACGGCCACCAGCGCCGTCACCGCCACGAGTACGAGCGCGTACTCAGCCGTGCTCTGGCCTCGCTCCGTCAGAGGTCGCGGCGTGAGCGTGAGGAAGTTGGGCAGCGTCATGAAGGGAACCTCGCAATCGTGAAGGGTCATCGGAGGGGAAGCAGGAGCCCGGCGGGCGTCAGACGACAGAGCCGAGGCGACTGAGACCGGCGGCCAGCATCGGCACGACGGTGAGCAGGCAGAACGCCGGGAGGACGCAGCACACGAGCGGAACCAACATGAGCACCGGGAGGCGGCGAGCCCGCTCCTCCGCGGCGCGGCGCTGGCGGCGACGAAGGTCGTCAGCGAATCTTGAGAGGTCGGTGGTGAGAGCCGCACCCGACCGACCCCCACCAACGAGCATCGCTGCGATCGGGGCCGCCTCGGATCGACTCTCCCCCCACGATCGGAGCGCGGACTCGAGCGGGACCCCACGTCGCAGAGCGGCGGATGTCGCTG
>JAIBBP010000046.1 GCA_019694615.1 Microthrixaceae bacterium
ACCCCAAGCGCTGTCATCGCACCTCCGACACGCGTCGGTGCTGCCGAAGTCGGTCGTCGTGCTGGCCGTTCGCGTCGCCAACGTTCCCTACGTCGTCGGCTCCGACCGCCTCACGTACGAGGACCTAGGCAACGGTGTCCACCGACTGGTCCACACCGTCGGATTCTCCGACGACGTTGACGTGCCCGAAATGCTCTCGGGGCAGGCGGGAGAGATCTCGGGCCTCGACTTCAGTCACGCAACGTTCGTGTTGGGCCGCGAGACGCTGCGGGTCACGGACCGACCGGGTATGGCGAAGTGGCGGGAGCGACTCTTCGTCACGATGCTCCGCAACGCGACGACCGCCGACGTGTTCTTCAAGCTGCCGCCCGAGCGCACCATCGAGCTCGGCGTTCAGGTCGAGCTCTGATCCCCCGCCGCCCGCACTGCTAGATTGCCAACGCCGTCGCGCCACGAGCCCCCATCGTCTAGCGGCCTAGGACATCGCCCTTTCACGGCGACAGCACGGGTTCGAATCCCGTTGGGGGTACCGATGGTCGCACCCGCTCCGTGGTCGATTCCAGCGTTGTGGAAACGGATTCCACGACGGGGTGCGACCACCGCTATGCTGACGCCCGGTTCTGGTCCCGTGGTGCAGTTTGGAGTGCACGCCGCCCTGTCAAGGCGGAGGTCGCGAGTTCAAATCTCGTCGGGACCGCCACACCCTCGCCTCGTGCGAGGGTGTCGTCGTTGTAGCGCCCAGCGCCGCATCGATCTTCCTGGTCGGGTAGCTCAGTAGGCAGAGCGACCGCCTGAAAAGCGGTAGGTCACCGGATCGACGCCGGTCCCGACCACAGAGCGAGGCCCCCGAGAAATCGGGGGTCTCGATAGTTTTCGTGATCTTCCGCGCGCGCCGGGGTACGAGGACATTCGCGCGACATTCGCGCGACCCTGGTACGGGCGCCTTCTGCGACCGCGTCAACGCGGGCCGCCGGTACTCTCGCGGCTCGCCGAGCGGGTCATTGCTCGCGGGCAGTGCCGCGCACTGTCAGTTGAGGTCGCTCCCGGCGCGTCCCCGTCCCCCGACACTCTCGGCTGCCACGGCGTCGCCCCCGCCGCGAAGTGCACCGTCGCACACCCGAAAGCGGATGTCCGGGATCGACGCCCCGCCTGACCGCACGACGAATCTTCCGAAAAGTCGGGGGTTCCGACTCGTGTTGTTCGCTGACGGCCGCGCATCCACGTTTTGCTGCGCGGATACCGGAACCCATCCTGGGAGCAGTGGATCTACTGCGATGAGTCCGGGGCGGGTGCCTGGTCGAACTCGACCGTGACCGCTGACACGCCTACCTCGCCAAGCAGTCGTCGAACTTGGCGTCTGATCTCCTCCTCCGACGCGCTCACCGCCTCATCGTCCTTCTGAGCAGACCCGCGCAACGTTGAGTTCGCTTCGTCGATCACCTGCTCCAAGAGGTCAGGGCGTCCCTTCAATAGATCGCGAACGTCGCTCAACACCCCAGTGTCCTCAGTGAGTCGTTTGAGGTGGTCGATCGAGGTCTTCCCAGGTTGCGGCGGCGGCAAATGCACCACGACCGAGCCGGTCGGCGTCGTGGTGACAGTGGCCGATCTCAGGTTGCTCTCGAAAGGAACGCTACCCGTCACTTCAACGCGAGTGGACCTCCCACAGAGCCAGTCCGGAAGATCCAGGCCCTTGCCAAGGCTGCACACCTCGGTGACAGAGAAGGTTTCGTGGTAGGTGCGCGACGCGCCCGTGACCTTGCCAGCGATGTGCAGTTTGCCGGCTGTAACAATGCGATCGTCGACTCCGTTGTCCTTCCGAACTACGAGCGTCGTGATGAGCGCAACAAGAGCGACCCCGACTACCAGTCCGATCCCAAGCCCAACCCGCTTCGCAGCTTCCTCCCTCCGTCGCAGAACACTGCGACCCGGCAGGATACGCCCCCACTACCGCTCGCGCGTTTTTCGCGCGTGCGCGGCCGATCGCCATGGTTCACCTAAGTTCACGAACCCGCGCTGTGCCCGAGATCTAGGTCGTCCCAGTTCATCAACGGTCACCCGAGTACCCCCTCGCCCACCTGAAAAGCGGTAGGTCACCGGATCGACGCCGGTCCCGACCACACGAGCGAGGCCCTCGAGAAATCGGGGGCCTCGACGCGTTCAGTCGCTCGCAAACGCGTTGCGACTCCGCCCTCGTCGGCGGCGGTCGACCAGGCAGAATACGAACCGTACCGTCGCCGACCCGACGATCAGCGTGAGTCCGAGCCCGACCGACCACCAGCTCGGATCGTCACCGGTGAAGAACCGCAGGTACAGCGCGCCGGCGACGATAGCGAGCAACGTCAGAACCTCGACTCGGGTTCGGCGTAGCTCCCGACTCGAGATTTCGATTGCCTCGACCGGATCGGTGACAACGTCACGGTGGGAGCGCATCCATCGGCCCGAATCCGCCGCGCACTCCACACCTGACTCCACCAGCGTGCTCAGGGCGCGCTCCGGGTCGACGAATCGAACCTCTACCCCGTCGACGAACGCTCCACGACTCGCACGAGATTCCAGCAGGCCGAGTTCGGGAATCGATCCGAGAAGCAGCCATCTGAGCGGCGGGAACCGCTGCGGCGTTCGGAAGAGCAGCGCGGTGGTAGGTGCGGCACCCGCACGGGCGGTCACAAGATTCGGCACGATCGGCCGCTCGGCGAGGACGGCGTCGTCGGACGACTCGGCGGTCGCCGACGCGATCTCGCAACTCGTGACAGCCGTCCTCATATCGACGACTGCCACCTCTTTCACGGGGATCCGCCACATCCGCCTCCCGAACCATTGCGGTACGAAGATCACCATGGTGCCGCCGACCACACGGACGAACGGACGGTTCGCGGTTCGTACCCATCGAAAGTGGGCCAACACAAGGCGCGGCGAACCGCTCGATTTCGCCGAATCAAGCGACTGGAACGACTCGAGGTCGTCAATGTCCGCGTCGTACGAATCCGTCGGAAATGCGCCCGGTGGACGCAGCGCCGAGCCGACGACGATCGGCCTCCCGTCGCTCCTCCACAGGGCCACCGGGGACCCGGGGCCGGGTTCGCCCGCCACGATCAACTCGACCTCGGATAGTACGAGCCGGTCCGCGATCCCAGAGCAGCGAACCGCTCCGATCTCCGAACCGCCCGGTTCGAGCAGACCCAGAGCCACAGCGTCATGGGTCGGTTCTACGGTTGCGCGAAACCGTCTCCACGGTCCGCTCCGCGCTGCGGTATTCACATCCCGAGTGGCAGCGGCGCGCTGCGCCAACCAGCCCAGCGCCACCAGCAACGGGAGCGTGGCCCACACGATCGGCTCGACGGGGTCGTACGGCCACGCGACGACCCGCGCCCGATCGTCGTCGGCCTCGCCGCCGACCCACACCTCGTAGCGGGTGCCGATCGGGTAGTCGCCGGCAGCGAGGTCGGGGGCCTCCACGCGCAGTCTGCGTTTCCCGTCGTCGACGAGCGCCAACTCGACCTCCGTGTCATCGGACCGGTGGGCCACGATCTCCGCGATCCGGCGATCCGCGGACTAGATGAATCGCTCCGAATCGTCAGCGTTGCGACCCGTGGCGACAGCCACCCACAGGCCGAGGGCAGCGGCAACCAGCACGCTCACCAACGGGGCCACCAGAACCCGCTTCGAAACTCTCGGAGGCTCGGTCGGGGCCAGAACATCAGGCCACGAGCCCGGCACGGCGGCCGCACCGACGGGTCGACGCACGCGTGCCCGAAGGAGCCGACGTCGGCGCGGCCACAGGACCGATGAGCCTGCCGACGCGACGAGAAGGCCTCGACCAAGGTGCCCGCGAACCTGCACAGCGAACGGCGTGTCCAAGCCCACCGGCGCGCACGTGAGGATCGGCACGCACGCCACCGAGGTCGCTCCCGGTCTCGCTGCCGGGTCGTACAGATCGAGGAGCAACGTGCGACGTAGACCCACGCGGCGCCTCGAGATCACTCCAACCATGGCGGCGGGCACGGAGGGCCCGGACCTCAGCGACACTGCCCGCCGTGCCGTCCACCACGGCGTGGCGGCAACGATCATCAGTCCGGCGAGGACCATGTAAACGCTGGCGTTCTCGCTCGGCCCGAACGAGTCACCCGCGAGTTCGACAACGAGGGGGTCGGCACCGACGACGAGCTTCACGCTGTCGCCCACTCGGGGGCGAGGGGCACTCCAGACCGCGAACGTTGCCCGGACGTCCTGACCCGTCGCCGGATGCCGGTATCGCACCCGTTCGTTGCCGTGACCGACGACAACCCCGGTGACGACACGTTCGGCCGGTGTTTCGGCGACCCCGTACGATTCAGCCTTCCGTAGGTCGTCGCGATATCCGAGAACGAGGACGACGGCGAGGAGGGCCAAGCGCCACCAGGCCTGCCGACGACGGCGGGCAAGCACCACCGGATAGCGATCGGTCATTTCAAACGGACGGGCTCAGTCGACCACGAAGCGGTAGCCCATCCCCGGCTCGGTGCGGAGGTGACGGGGCTGGGAAGGGACCGGTTCGAGCTTACGTCGCAAGTTGCCGACGTACACGCGGAGGTAGTTGGTTTCGTCGTGGTACGCCGGTCCCCAGACCTCTTGAAGCAGCTGCTTCTGGGAAACGAGGCGCCCGCGGTTGCGAACCAGAACCTCCAGGAGCCTCCACTCGGTCGGCGTCAGGTGGACGTGCTCGTCGCCTACCGTCACCCGTTTGTCGGCGAGATCGATCGTGAACGACTCGGTGGACACCACCGCCTCCTCCCCCTCGTCGGTTGTCGACCGACGAAGCGCGGCTCGGAGTCGCGCCAGCAGCTCGTCCATGCCAAAGGGTTTGGTCACGTAATCGTCGGCGCCGGCATCGAGCGCCCGCACCTTCTCCGGCTCGGCATCGCGGGCCGATACCACGATGATCGGCACGTTGGTCCAACCGCGCAATCCACCGATGACTTCGACACCGTCGATGCCGGGCAGGCCCAGATCCAACAGCACGACGTCGGGGTGACTCGCCGCCGCCAACCGCAACGCGTCTTCACCGGTTGGCGCCAAGAGCACCTCGTAGCCACGGGCCACCAGGTTGATCTCCAACGCGCGACGGATCGGACCCTCGTCCTCGACGACCAGAACCCGCTCGAAGCTGCTCAACGGATCATGTCCGGCTCGTTCGGCGTCGCGTCCAGGGTCAACTCCATCGTTGTGCCACCCCCGACAGTATCGACGACCACAAGTCGACCACCCAGCACGCTGGTCAGGCCGGACGCGACGGCAAGTCCAAGACCAGTGCCACCGACAGAGCCGTCGCCGAGTCGTTGGAACGGCTCGAACACCTGGGCACGCCGTTCCTCGGGGATGCCGGGACCGTGGTCGATGACCGACAACCGGACGACGCCTTCCGCCACCGAGGCAGCCAGCACGACCTCCCCTCCCGGCGGCGACCACTTCACGGCGTTGTCGACGAGGTTGGCGACAACCCGTTCAGCGAGGGCCGGGTCGACGTCCCACGCCGGGAGGTCGGGCGGGATCTCGACGCGCACCGGTACGCCCCGGAGGTCGAGACCGGCGATCGCGGCGCTGACCACCTCCTCCACACCGACAGCCCGGCGCGTCAGCTGCACGGCACCGGCCTGGATGCGCGACATCCCGAGAAGGTTCGAGACGAGTCGGGTGAGCCGGTCGGTCTGAGCCTCGATCGTGTCGAGGAACTCGTCCTCCACCGCCTTGGGCCAGTCGACGTCGTCGGAACGCAGCGACGATACGGACGCCTTGATCGCTGCAAGTGGGGTGCGAAGGTCGTGGGACACGGCCGCGAGGAGTGCTGCACGAAGCTCGTTGACCTCGCTCAGCTGTTCGGCTCTGGCCGCATCCTTTCGTAGGCGCTCCCGGTCCATCACGGTCGTGATCTGCGACGAGAACGCCGCGAGCACATCGGAGTCGACGGCACCGAAACCGTCGCCGTGGACCACCAACTCCGTCGCCGTGTCGATCGGCGCGGTGATGGCGGGCTCGGAATCACACCGACCGTCAGTGACAACCGCCTCCCACCGGTCTCCGTCGCGTCGGCGCACGGCGACGCCTTCGGCACCGAGCGCTGAGCGCACCTGACCCACCATGTCGGGCAAGGGGTCGGCCACCGCGCTCGTCAGAGCCGCCATCGCCGCGAGCGACTCGGCGTCACTCCGAGCCCGAGACGCCTCTGCTGACCGCCGCGCCGCCCGGGAGACGAGCGAACCAACGAGCCCACCCACTACCACGAACACAACGAGTGCGAGCAGGTTCTCCGGCTCGGCAATCGTCAGAGTCCCGGTCGGCTCGGTGAAGTACCAGTTCAATAGCAGGCTGGAGATGACCGCACTTACGGCAGCCGGGGCAAACCCGCCGATCGTGGCGACACCCACTGAGCCGACCAGGTAGACCAACAGTTGACTCGCGAAGCCGAGATGCTCGTCAAGGAGCCGCAGTGCGCCCGTGATCACCACCGGGACGGCGCTCGCAGCGAGCCACGCCAGCATCCGTCGGCGTCGACTCAACGCTGGAAGACGACGCGACCGGGGTTGTCGCGCGCCGGTCCCCTCCGCAGACGTCGACACCACGTGGACGTCGATCGAACCGGATCGACGCGTCACGTCGTTGATGACCGAGCCGCCGGTCAGCTCCGCCAACCGCGACCGGTGAGAGGAGCCGAGCACGATCTGGGTGGCGTTCTCGGCTCGCGCGACGTCGATCAGCGCTCCGGCAATGTCACCCGACGCCACCTCGCGATACCGGGCGCCGAGCGCCGCGAGGAGTGTTCGGTGATGATCGAGGGCGGGTCCGTCGCCACCGGACAGGCCGTCGGTCGGGCGGACACGCACCCCCACGAGTTCGCCGCGCAGACGAGACGCTATTCGCGCGGCGCGCCGGATGACGGCGTCGCCGGTCGGCGCGCCAGTGACGGCGACCACGACCCGTTCGCGTGTCTCCCATCCCTCCACGATGCCGTGACGCTCCCGGTAGACCTGCAATCCCTCGTCGACCTGGTCGGCGACCCACATCAACGAGAGTTCGCGCAGCGCGGCGAGATTGCCTTCACCGAAGTAGTTGGAGAGCGCGACTTCGACCTGGTCCGGTCGGTAGATGTTGCCGTGGACCATCCTCCTGCGGAGCGCCTCCGGCGTCTGGTCCACCAGGTGGACCTGGTCCGCCGCGCGCACGAGCGCGTCGGGGAGCACCTCCCGTTGGGTCGTTCCAGTGATGCGCTCCACGACGTCGTTCAGCGATTCGAGGTGCTGAATGTTCACCGTCGAGATGACATCGATGCCGGCGGCGAGCAGCTCCTCGACATCCTCATACCGCTTGGTGTTGCGACTCCCCGGGGCGTTGGTGTGGGCGAGTTCGTCAACGAGGCAGATGCCCGGTGCTCGAGCGAGAACCGCCTCGACGTCCATCTCGTCGAGCTCCGCCCCGCGGTAGGAGACGGCCCGGCGAGGAACGACCTCCAGGTCGCCGATCTGATCGGCCGTGCTGGGTCGCCCGTGGGTCTCGACGACACCGATCACAACGTCGGCGCCACGGTCGGCGCGACGTTGCCCTTCTTGCAGCATGGCGTAGGTCTTGCCGACGCCCGGCGCTGCCCCGAGGTAGATGCGCAGCTGACCGCGTGCCACCGAGGAATCCTACGAGCGGGTGGGGGTCATCGGGCCGACTCGTCGAGAGCGAGGTTGAGGCCGAGGACGTTCACCCCGGCTTGGCCGAGGAACCCGAGCGACCGGTGATCGGTGTGTATCTCGATCAGCGTCATCACCTCTTCACGACTCGTCCCGCGGGCGTCGGCGACGCGCTGGGCCTGCAACGTTGCATTCGCCACCGAGATGTGCGGATCCAGACCCGATCCCGAGGCGGTGACCGCGTCGACGGGGACCACGATGTCCTCATCGAGGCGGTTCACCGTCCGATACTCGTCGACCCGCTGGTCAACGGTGTCGATCAGCTCCTGACTGCCCGGTCCGAGGTTCGATCCGGCGGAGGCGAGCGCGTCGTAGCCGTCGCCGGCGGCCGACGGGCGCGGGTGAAAGTACTCCTCGCCGACGAAGCCTTGGCCGACGAGCGTCGACCCGACCACGTTGCCGTCGACCCGAACCAACGAGCCGTCGGCCCGGCCCGGCATGGTCGCCTGTGCGACACCGGTGACGGCCAGCGGGTAGAGCAGCCCGAGAACCAGGGTGAGCGCCGCCAGCATGACGACGGCGGGAGCGAGTTGTCGTCGGAGGATCTTCATCACGTCGTTTCCTTCATTGGACGCCGAATGCTGTGAGCAGCATGTCGATCAACTTGATGCCGACAAACGGTGCGAGCAGGCCGCCCAGCCCGTAGACCAGCAGGTTCCGTCGCAACAACGCCGCGGCGCTGGACGGCACGAACTTCACACCCCGCAGCGCCAACGGGATCAGCACGACGATGATCAACGCGTTGAAGATCACCGCCGAGAGGATCGCCGAGTTGGGGCTCTGCAAGCCCATCACGTTCAGGCGATCCAGCGCCGGGAGCACCCCGGCAAACATCGCCGGGATGATGGCGAAGTACTTCGCCACGTCATTGGCGATCGAGAACGTGGTGAGAGCGCCCCGGGTGATCAGCAACTGCTTGCCGATCTCGACGATGTCGAGCAGCTTCGTGGGGTCGCTGTCGAGATCGACCATGTTGCCGGCTTCCTTCGCCGCCTGAGTGCCGGTGTTCATCGCCACTCCGACGTCGGCCTGCGCCAGCGCCGGCGCGTCGTTGGTCCCGTCGCCGGTCATGGCAACGAGCCGCGACCCGGCCTGTTCGGCCTTGATCAGGTCCATCTTCATCTCGGGCGTCGCCTCGGCCAGAAAGTCATCGACGCCGGCCTCGGCCGCGATGACCCGCGCGGTGACCGGGTTGTCGCCGGTGATCATCACCGTCTTGATCCCCATAGCACGTAGCTGGGCGAACCGTTCGGCGATGCCCGGATTGATGACTTGGAAGTAGAGGTAGTTCGTGACGATGCCGATGACCCCGGCGCAGAACATCGTCATGAAGCCGGCGACGAACGCATTCCCGTAAGTGAAGTCCTCGGCGACCGGCCACTCGGCGCGGCGGGCCTTCGTGCCGAGAACGATGAAGGTGATGCCGATCGCGAGACCGCCCACCGAGCCGATGATCTGACCGGTGGAGAACTTCGCCGGATCCGAGTGGTAGCCGAGGAAGTAGATCGCCAGCGTCAGCACCATGCTGGCGAGCGCCGTGTAGAAGCCGTAGAGGGAGTAGGTTTTCATCGCGGGCCGATCATGGATCGCCCTGCGATGAAAACAATCCGGCTGTGACGGGCGGCGCGGCGGCCAGACCAGCGGCGCGGATGCGCGACGGGGCATCAGGCGGCCAGCGGCA
>JAIBBP010000213.1 GCA_019694615.1 Microthrixaceae bacterium
GGCGCCCGTATCAACGTCGGCTACTTCTCCCAGATGAACCGGCGTGCGGAGTTCGAGGACAACGAGCTGTTCGACATCGCACGTGGACGCGTCAGCACCGACACGGCAGCGATGGCGGCGCTCGGCCGCTACGGGTTGTCGTCAGCGTCCGACCGCCTCCCCGCCACGCTCTCGGGAGGGCAACGTGCCCGGCTCGACGTCATGTGCCTCGAGCTCGACGGGTGCAACCTGCTGCTCCTCGACGAGCCGACCGACAACCTCGATCTCGAATCCTCCGAGGTGCTGCAAGCGGCGCTCACCGCGTTCACCGGCACCGTGCTCGCGGTGTCGCACGATCGAGCCTTCCTCCGCTCGCTCGGCGTGTTCTGGCATCTCGACGAGTGGGGCATGGTGCGCGAGTTCCCCGACGTCGAGTCGGTTATGCCGGTGTTGACCGGAGAGGTCGAAGCGGACCGCGCCGCACGGGCGAAGTCGCTCGGCGTGTAGTACTCGCTACGCGGCGCGGTGTCGTTCGTAGGCCCATCCGGGCCCGCGGAACACGAACGACAGTCGGTCGGGCCAGTTGTCGGACCGGTACACGTCGCGGGCGATGTCTCCGTACTCGCGGAAGATGATGGCGAGTGGCGAGAACGTGTGGAGGTTCTTCGTCAACCCGTAGACGACCTTGTCGCCTTCGGGTTCGAACGTGCCGAACATCTTGTCCCAGCTGATGAGGATGCCGCCGTGGTTGCGGTCGATGTACTGGGGGTTGCTGCCGTGGTGGACGCGATGGTGGGAGGGCGTGTTCATCTGCGCCTCGAAACGGCCGAGCTTGGGGACTGTCTCGGTGTGGACCCAGTACTGGTAGAGCAGGTTGATCGCTCGTGACGTCTCGATCATCGACGGCCGGACACCGAGCCATGACAACAGACCGTACGGAACGAAGGTGCCCAGCCCGTCGGCAACCGGCTGACGCAACGCGACCGACAGGTTGTAGCGCTCGCTCGAATGGTGGGGCACGTGGATGGCCCACATGAACCGGCTCTCGTGCATGAACCGGTGGTTCCAGTAGTAGATGAGGTCCCAACCGACGATGGCTGCGGCCCACCCGACGGCGCCGGTGCCCAGGTCGACACGTCGCCTTGTCCAGAGGCGAGGCGCTGCGAACCTGTCGGCCCATGTCGAGGTGGCGACGATTCCGCCGACTGCGATAGCGGCAACCGCAGCGCTGCCGGCCACGCGCTCAGCGACTCCGGGCGCCGCGGTCGCGACGCGATGGTCGGCCGGCGCAACCGGCGTGGCCCGCCGCCGTCGACGACGGGCCACGAGGTCCGCGGCGAGCGAGGTGGCAAGGGATGCACCGGCGAGCGCCAGCGCCGGCTTGGCGAAGCGCCCGTTGCCGATCGAGAGGTGCTTGCGGAACTGCTTGTTCAGCAGAGGGGCAGCAACGCTCAGGTGCGCCATGGTCAGGTTCGCCACGGTGTCGCGCCGTTCGTACTGGCCTGCGTCGAACGCGGGGTCGTCACGACGGGCCTTCAACCAGCGGTACTCGATCGCCATCGTGACGAAGTACGCGGGAGTCGCCAGGACGGTCAGATCCATGAGAGCGGCGTTGCCCCTCGGCCGTTCGGAGCCGGTCGAGCGCATCACAGGTTCGGAAAGCAGCGGCCACGACCGAGCGCCGCGAGTCCGGCGAGATCGCCGTCCTGCAACGCTGCGGTGCCGCGAAGCTCGGGGTACATCAGCTCGGACTCCTCCTCGGCGTGGTCGAGACCAACGAGGTGCCCCAACTCGTGGAGTACGACGGCCTCGCGGTCAGCGGCCGTCAGTTCGGCCACGGCCGGGCCGTCGAACGCTACGAAGCCGCTCACGAACACCGTGGCCGATCCCGCGGGGTCGGTGTAGGCCTGCCTGGTGCCCGTCAGAGCGAGGACGTCGTCGCCGAGTTCGGGCATCTCGTTCGGTGAAACCCACGCGATCAGGACCGGGGCGAACCGGTTGCCGTACTGGTCGACGACGAACTTTCTGCTCGTCGACGGGTCCTCGTTGGTGAGCCCGGCCTCGGCGAACCGAAGGCCGGTCGCGAAGGCGACCTTGTCGATCGCCCCGCGGAGCAGCTCCGGTCCGCCTTCGGGTGCTCGCGCGTTGTTGACGACGTAGTAGATCGGCTGGCACGGGTCCCACGCCACTGGAGCGCCGTCGGCTTGGCGGTCGATGACCTCGAATCCGGTGGTGCCGGTGACGGCGGCAGGGGGAACTCCGAGGGGAACGGTGTTGGCCGACTCCGGTAGGACCGGAGGAAGAGCAGACAGATGCTCGGGGGCGTAGACGTGGAGGTCAGCGGCGATGCCGGTCTTCTGGCTGGTGGTGAACCAGTAGACCGCGCCGGCGCAGACGCCGAGGATCCCCACGACTGCCACGACGGCGGCAACCTTACGTTGTCGCGCCTGTCGCCGTTGCTGCTTCTCGGAGGATGCACGGCGGGCTTTCGCACCAGCGCTACTCCCAATCGGCCCTCGGCCGGGGTGTGGATTCCACGTTGAGTCCGTCGGCGCAGTGAAGTCCGTCGGGCCGGGTCCGATCTGAGGTGCCGCCAGGGGAGTGCCCGCCGCGTCGGTAGCAGGGGGAGGAGGTGGTTGCCGGGACGCGTGGCCGGTGATCGACGCTGCGTACTGCATCGGCTCGGGCTTCGGCAGGGTTGGTGGGCCGAGGGGTGTGGTGATCGCTCCCGCCGGGGGAGGCGGGAGCTCGGTGGAGTGGGCGCGGCCGGCGTCGGGGAACGATCCCACATCGTGGCCTGCGCCGAGCGGAACTGCTTCGCTCTCGTTGGGGTGAGGTGGGAGTTGAACGTCAGGAGAGTGCCGGCTCAGCGAAGGCGCTTGTTGCAGAGGGGGTGGAACGACAACCGAGGGCGCTGCGGTCGGGTACGAAGTCCCGCTTGCTGGTGGCGGTGGGAGCTGTGTCGAGTGGTTGCGTCCGGCGTCGGGGAACGTCGGAACCTCGAACCGGGGTGCCTCGGGGGCGGGAGCCTCGGTGACGTGCGGATCGCTCTTCCCCCTACGGCGCTTCACCTCACGACGTTACCGCGGCAGTCCGACTCGACGACCGGCGGGGCAGGTCGAGCTGCCGGGGGATCAGGTGCTCGCGGATCGACCACAGCGCGGTGACGACGAGTCCGCCCGACATCACCAGGAGGGGTACGAGGTTCTCGCCGTCGTTGAGTGCAATTGGATCCATGTCCGCCTTCTGTTCTCCGCCGTTGAGGTCGGCATCGTAGAAACGCACCGACCGCGGTGTCGAGAGGACATATGACTCAATCGGTTTAGAAAACGCCGAAACCCGCCATTTCTGGCGGGTTTCCTGCTGTACGCCCCCTGGGACTTGAACCCAGAACCTGCGGATTAAGAGTCCGTTGCTCTGCCAATTGAGCTAGAGGCGCTTGCTGTGACCGCCGCCGAAGCGGAAGCCTCGAACGTAGTGCGGTGTGCCAGCAGACGACAAGCCGAACGAAGCGGTGCGTCAGCGTTGCGTCGAACGGCGTTGACCCGTCCGGCGGGGGTGAGTGAGGGGATTCGAACCCCCGACTTCCAGTACCACAAACTGGCGCTCTAACCAACTGAGCTACACCCACCAAGGGCGAGTCACTCTACCCCGACCCTAGGGGCGGTGCGAACGGGTTCGGGGTGGACGGACGACCTGCCCGATTCGGGCTGATCACGAAAAAAGAGAGAATACTGTTCTCGTTTCTGCTAGGGTGACGGCATGGGAATCGCGACCTTGCTGCTCACGATCATCGGTTCGTTCCTCGGTGGAGCCTTCCTCTGGACCCTCGGCGAGTACCTGCTGCACTCGAGTTTCCACTGGGCGAAAGGCAAGGGCTTCCCGTCGAGGGCCCACCTCGATCACCACGTCCACGCCGGGTGGACCTTCGATCCGCTCATCACCCTCGCGTGGCTGGGGGTAATCCTGGTAGGCGTTTCGCTGGGAGTGTTCGGGGCTCTCGTGGTGCCACCGTCGGTCGCATACTCGCTCGGAGCGGGTTGGACGGTCGGGTACTTCTTCTATGAGTGGCACCACCGCGCCGCTCACCTTCGTGGTCCGCGCAACCGGTGGGAGCGTTGGTTGCGGATCAACCACTTCAATCACCACTTCGGCCAGCCCATGAAGAACCAGCAGGTGACGATTCCGCTCTGGGACATCGTCTTCGGTACCTACTACGTCCCGGAGATCGTGAGGGTGCCGCGCCGCTTGGCGATGCCGTGGCTTCTCGACGAGAACGGCGCACTCAAAGCCGAGTACGCAGCCGACTACGTGATCGTCGGTGATGCGTCGACGTCGAGCGAGCGGGCGAAAGCCATCGATCGCGCAAGGGCATACGCCAACCTCGAACCCGTCGGCTGACGGACAACCTGATCAGGACGGCGTCAGCACGATAAGCGGGATCTCGCGGGGGGTGCGTCGCTGGTACTCGGAGTATCGGGGCTCGAGCGCGACGACGCGATTCCAGAGCTGGTCACGTCGTTCCCCCGAGAGGATCTCCGCTGTCATCTGAAGGTCGCGTCCGCGGCGCATCGCGTGGACCTCGGGCTGCGCCTTGAGGTTGTGGTACCAGGCGGGGTGATTTGGTCCTCCACGAAACGACGCAACCAGAACGATGGTGTCTCCTTCGACCAGTGGGGACGTCAGCATCGACACGCGCTCCTCGCCGGACTTGCGGCCGACCGTGGTGAGTCGGACGACGGTCATTCCGGCGGCTGTGCCCCCAACGCGCCCACGGGTCACCGTGAACAACTTCTCGTGAACGAAGTTCAGCGCCTTGTACGCGCGCTTGATGCGTCGAGCCATTGTCGGGATTGTACGGGCATCGGGAGGAACCGGGGACGCCGATTCGGGCTGCTGTGCTTGCGGTGCCCGAGCTCAAACCCGTTCATACACCGTTAACAATCCGGAGACGCTCGTGCAACGACCGTCCTCAAAGCTGCCCCCGAACCAAGCGGACTTGGCGGTGTTCCCGTCAGGTTGACATGCATCCCCCGTGGGTGGGCCGTCAATGGCGCCGTCCCCTCGCACCACCAACCGGGCAAGCGCCCGACCGTCCCCACTGCGGAGTGCACCCCGCAGGCCCACCCGAGAAAGAGAGATCCTGATGGATAGCGGTGACAACGCATGGTTGCTGACAAGCGCAGCACTCGTGCTCTTCATGACGCCCGGCCTGGCGTTCTTCTATGGCGGCATGGTCCGCAGCAAGAACACGCTCAACATGCTCATGATGAACTTCTGGTGTCTTCTGGTCGTCCCGCTGTTGTGGGCGATCGTCGGGTACTCGCTCGCCTTCAGCGGTGACGGGGACTTCATCGGCAACTTCGACAAGTCCTTCATGCGGAACTTCGACATGCAGGGCAACGAGCTCATGTTCATGATCTTCCTCGCGACCTTCGCGGCGATCACCCCGGCGCTGATCTCCGGTGCCGTGGCTGATCGAATGAAGTTCTCCGCCTGGGCGATCTTCGTTCCGCTGTGGAGCATCCTCGTCTACTGCCCCGTGACGTTCTGGGTGTACCCGGGCTGGTTGGCGGAGCGTGGCTCGGTCGACTTCGCCGGCGGCACCTCGATCCACGTCAACGCCGGCATCGGTGCCCTCGCCGTGATCCTCGTTCTGGGCAAGCGCAAGGGCTGGCCCGAGAAGCTGTCGCCGCCTCACTCGATGCCGCTCGTCATGCTGGGCACCGGCATTCTGTGGCTCGGCTGGTTCGGCTTCAACGCCGGTTCGGCGGGTGCTGCCAACGGTCGTGCGATCCAGGCGTTCGTGAACACCGCGCTCGCCGCCGCTGCCGCAGGTCTTTCCTGGGCCGTGACCGAGAAGTTCCGTGACGGTCACTTCACCAACCTCGGCGTTGCATCCGGCATCGTCGCCGGCCTCGTGGCCATCACCCCCGGTTGTGGTTTCGTGACCGGTGGCTCCTCGATCCTCATCGGCCTCATCGCCGGTGTCGTGTGCGCCTTGGCCGTCGGTCTGAAGTCGAAGCTCGGCTACGACGATGCCCTCGACGTGATCGGTGTGCACCTCGTCGGAGGTCTCCTCGGTTCGATCCTCATCGGCTTCTTCGCCGACCCCGAGGCGTTCAGCAAGATCGACGAGGGCTACGAGTTCCTCGGCGGTCTCTTCTACGGCGGCGGCACCGAGCTGCTCGTCGAGCAGATCCTCGCCAACGTCGTCACCCTGATCTTCTCGTTCGCAGTCACCTTCGCCATCGCCAAGGTGCTCGACCTGACGATCGGCCTCCGTGTCTCCGAAGAGGTTGAGTCCGAGGGCCTCGACATCCGAGAGCACGCCGAGACGGCGTACAGCTCGCTGGACCGTTCCACCATCTGAGCGAGCGAAAGGACTCACTGACATGAAACTCATCACGGCAATCATCAAGCCCTTCCGCCTCGACGGTGTGAAGGAAGCTCTCAAGGCGGTAGGGGTCGAAGGCCTCACCGTCACCGAGGTCCAGGGGTTCGGTCGTCAGGGCGGCCACACCGAGACCTATCGGGGTGCGGAGTACAAGATCGACTTCGTCCCCAAGGTCAAGATCGAAGCGGTCGTCTCCGACGCCGTCGTCGATCAGGTGGTCGACGCGATCGTCACCGCCGCACGCACCGACAAGATCGGCGACGGCAAGGTGTGGGTCACCCCCGCCGAGCTGCTCGTGCGAATCCGAACCGGAGAGCGCAACGACGACGCGGTCTGACCGCATCGGCGAAACCGCTGTGACGTGAACGGCGGTCCCGGCAGCGCGAAAGCGCAACCGGGGCCGCCGTTTCGTCGTACTACACCTCGATGATCGGCTCGTTGAGTTCCCAGCGGGCCCGACCGTTGCGCTTCGCCGCGTACATCGCTGCGTCGGCGTCCTGCATCAGGGTCGAGATCTCGATGCCGTCGCTCGAACGGAGGGCGATTCCAATACTCGCAACCACCCGTGCATCGTTCGGCAGGCCTTCGATGGGTTCCCCGATGGTCGACAGGATGCACTCCGCCAGCTCGATCGCACGGTTCCCCGAGACCGCGTCGACCAGCACGGCGAACTCGTCGCCGCCGAGTCGGGCAAGTGTTTCGCCGTCCGTCAGGCAGGTTCGCAGCCGGCGGCCGGCCTCGATGAGCACCCGGTCTCCGGCGTCGTGGCCGAAGGTGTCGTTGATCTGCTTGAAGCCGTCCAGGTCGATGTAGAGCATGCCTACGGTCCTGCCCTGACGAGCTGCACGCGCACAAGCTCGTTCGGACGCGTCGCCAAACGCCTTGCGGTTCATCAGTCCGGTGAGAGCGTCGTGTGATGCGTCGTGTCGCAACTGTGTCTCGAGGTCGCGCTGGGTCGTCACGTCGTGAAGGTTGAGCACGATGTGGTCGCCCCAGTCGGCGGTCGGCGTGGTCAACGTACCGACGACCAGGCGCTCAGATCCGTCGGCGTGGCGAGCCCGGAACTCGTAGGACGTCGGGACCCCCACCCTCTCGACGGCGAGGTCGAGGATCTCGGGCACGTGCTGTGCGAATCGCTCCTCGACGAAGTCGGAGATCGCCCGGCCGGCGACCTCATCGGGTTCGTAACCCAGCATGTGTGTCACGGCCGGGCTGACCGACACGATCGTGCCGTCGGAGCAGACCACGCCGATGAGGTCTGATGCGTGCTCGATCAACGCTTCGAAGTGGAGAGCCCTTTCCCGAACGAGGTCCTCCGCCGCCTCCGTAGCGGTCGCGGCGTCACCGAGCACCCGAGTGACGATCGCCAGCAGGATCAGGCCGGTGATCGCTAGTGCGTGGGAAAGCGCCGGCGACACCACAGACGGCGCCCAGCCGAGTTCGATGGTCAGCTCGCCGGAAGCAACGGCGATGAAGTTCCAGATCAGGTTGGGAATCATCGTCGCAGGGCCGACCGTGCGGAGAAGTTCCGCCGACCCGATAGCGAACGCGACGGCAAGTAACGAGCCCCAACCGGTTGCGTAGATGAGGGCGCCGGTCGCCAGGACGGAGGCGGCGACGCGAGCGTGGATGGCGACTGGGTTCGTGGGCTGGGCCCGGGTCCAAAGGCTCGACGTGTAGTTCGCGATCGCGCCGACCACCAGGATGATCGCGTGGGTCCACAGCGAGGTGTCGGCGATCAGTTCGGCCGAACGCAACCACCAGAGCGCGGCAATCGCAGCGACCGGCGCGCCGTAGATCGCCATCGTCACCAGCCGTTGAGCCGACCGTCCACGTGGGATGTGTGAGACCGAGACCACGGAAAGTTCATCGGCTGCCGAACACCGGCTTCTTGAGCCGCTGGGGTATGTCGAGCCGTTCGGACTACGGGCACTGGGTATTGCGGAGGCTCGTCAATCGAACCGGTCTGCCACCAGTTCGACCACACGACGACCGGACTCGACTGGGCCGAGTCCGCGCCACTCCATCACGGCTCCCGACGCCAGTAACGTGGTCCCCCCGAACGCGAGCCAGATCCATGTCGGGACGCCCGCGGTGCGCTGCAATGTCTCGTGGAGCGTGACCGCAGCGAGGAGTCCGGAGCCGATCACCGTCGGCCCGGCGAGTCGCCGCGATGCCCCGACAACCACGGCGACGACTGCCACCGCTCCAGCGAGGAGGCCATGCCAACCCGGCTCGCCGGCGACCCGAAGCGCGAAGGCCGGCACACCCAGAACGATCACCGAGGGGGCGTACGCCACCCATGAGGAAACACGGTGGGTAGCGCGGGCGTGGACTCCTGCGAGCAGGAGCACCAGCGCCAGGGGAGCGAGGTATGCCTCGGCGACCGACACGTCGTAGCCGGCGAGGGTCTGCCACGTCCCGAGCAAGGCAACGATCACGCCGTTTGCCGCGATGACCGGGCTTCGCATGAGCACGGAAACGCTCAACGCGAGGAGTCCCGTGATGGTGAGCACGACGCCGAGCGCTCCAGGCGAGGGGAGTGCGACGAGGAACGCGGTCGCCAGGTGAGCGCCGGCGCCAGAGAGCATCGGGACGTTCGCTCGGCGGTGCATGGCGATCGATATTCCGACGACGACGATGGCAACGACGGCGAGTCCGACCGCGAGTTGCGGGGCGGCCAGCCCGAACAGGCGGAGGGCGCCGAGTGACGCCGCGGGCCCGGTAGCGATGGTGAGGACGACGGCCACGCCGGAACGCCGCACCACCGCCTCGGCGAGGAACCACAGGGTCACGCCGGTGGTGATCGCCGCAACCACGGCAGGCGAGTAATCGGTCTCGTGAACCGTCCACGCCGCGAGGGCTGCGATCGACCACGGGCCGACCCCACCGACTGACTGCATCGGGGATGCAGCGAGAGAACCGAGGAGGAGCGCGATGGCGACACCGGTGATTGCAACAAA
>JAIBBP010000204.1 GCA_019694615.1 Microthrixaceae bacterium
GCAGCAATCGTCGCCTTCTGGGTGGCGAGGTACGCGCCGATGCGCGGGTCCTCGATTCCCGGGGGCAGGTCCATCACCGTCACCGACACGACGATTGCGACGTCGTAGCCGGCGGCCAGATCGGCGTTCAGCGCGCTGCGCGCCCCGCCATCCATGTAGCGGGCTCCACCGATGGTGATCGGCGGGTAGACGCCGGGCACGCTGCAACTCGATGCAACCGCCCGCTCGATCGGGACGCTCGTCGAAGCGTCCCACACCGTGAACTCGCCGGTTTCGGTGTCGACGGCTGTGCAAGCGAACGGGGCGGGCCACGGCCGCCCTGCCATCACCGAGCCGATGGCGCCGACGAACGCGTCCTCGGAGATGGTGGTCGCAGCACGTGCGAACGCTCCGATCTTGCGGGTGTGCTCGGCCTTCGCCTCGGGGTCGTCCCCGATCGAACCCCACGCGAACGTCATCTCCATGAACTCGGCAAGAGCCGCCTCCGGCACCTGATCGGCGCCGGAATCGCCGAGACCGCCGCTGAACAATGCCTCGATCTCTGCCACGAGATGCGCCGGATCGTCGCCACTCGTGAGCATCGCGCCCGTGAGCGACCCGGCCGAGGTGCCGACCACCAGGTCGGCGGATGTCAGGTCGACCCCACCTGAAGCGAGCCCTGCCGCGAGCCCGAGTTCCCACGCCACCCCGACTGGGCCACCTCCGCCCAAGACAACTGCTCGCCGCTTGTCGGCCATCGGATCAGTCCTCCATCGCTCGTCGGATTGCGCGTTGACTCTACGCCGACAGTCCGCTGACGGTTCAGCGTCCCGTTTCGCCGTCGATCAACTCTCGCAGGATGTCGGCGTGGCCTGCATGGCGCGCAACCTCCTCCAGGAGGTGGGCGAGGATCCAACGCATCGACACGATCGGCCCACCCGACGACTCTCGTGTGACGTCGTCGAGCGACGCGGTCCTGACCACCGCGTCGACGTCGACCCATGTTCTCTCGTAGCGAGCGATTGCGTCGTGCAGGGTCGCGGCGTGGTGGCTGCCGAATGGCGCCGTGTCGCGGCCGGCGAAACGGTCGAGCACCCAGATCGTCTCCGCGTCGGCCACATGATTGGCCAACCACAGGAGCGTTGTGCCGGAGGTGACGGGGCTGGCTGATGCATCGGCGTCGGTAACGCCGACCACCTTGCGCACGAAGGACTCGCGCTGGAACTGGAGGAGGCGTGTCAGCGTTGCCCGCTCGTCATCGACGAACTTGTCGGGTGAGCGATCGGCCATGGGGGAACTGTAGGTTCGCCACTGCTTCGGTGCGGCCGTGAACGATCGCCGCTACGACGGAACGTCGACCTCGACGCGCACGACCGGCGTACGAGGCGACCACGGCGCACGGCCGAGGTGTCGCACCCCGCTCGGCAGCGCCGCCACGACATCGGGATCGGGGATACGGCTCGTCACCCACAGACACCCGCCGTCGGAATCAGTCAACAGTTCGTCGAACGCCGGCGCCCCGGCTCGCAGCATCGGGAGAATCGCGGCGACCGAGTCCGCGACCCAGAGCGAACGCAACGTCGGGTCCCACCCGCCACCGAGGTCGCCGAAAGCGCCGGCGTCGCCGAGGATCAGGAAACGGGTGATCGAGCCGGAGAGGTCGTCGACCTCGCGTTCGGCGACCTTGAGCGACTGCTCGATCGGTGAATCGGCACCGGCGAGAGCGACGGCCCCGTCGGGGTTTGCGGCCACAACGCGCAGTGCTTCGGTGGTGGACGAGCAGGGGACCGCCTCGAGCTGCCAGCGCCTGATGAAGGCCTGACACTGGCCGAGTGCCTGCGGATGGCTGAGTACTCGCGCCCCGCGAAGGTCCGACAACTGCAGGTCGGCTCCGATGTAGGCGTCGATTCGCACCGCAACGTCGACCACGCCCCCCGATGCCAACGGACCGGGGTGGGTCAGCAGCGCGCTGACAGCTCGAGTGACCAGGCCCGACGCGGAACTTGAGATCGGTACGACACCGAGAGCGGACCCTGCGATGCCGCCGAGTACTGCGCCGAAGCTTTCGTGGGCGACCAGCTCGATGCTCGCAGAGGTGCCGGCATCAATACTGGTCGCGGCCTGTCGCGCTGCCGTCTCAGAGAAGGTCCCGGCCGGTCCGAGGAAGTGAACCCGCGTGGTGTCGGGCGCTGCGAGAGACAGCCCCGTCGGCCACCGGTAGGTCCGTTGCACGCGGTTTCTGAGCTCCTCGACGGTGTCGTCGACATCGTGGTCCGCTCGGACGTGCACGCGGATGTTCACCGCCCGTTGCCCGGTCCGAACGACCTCTGAGACGACGTCGGCGCCGCGGACTCCGGAATGGGAGGCGACGATCGTAAGCACGCCGGCTCCGGCAACCGACTCGGGAACGAGGAAGCGCACGTCTCGGCGGATGAACGCCAGCCATTCGTCGAGTGCCTCGGACAACTCGGTTCCGGTGACGACGTCCACGTGGCCGAGTCCGAACGTCGTGTCGGAGGGCGTACCGTTCATGCCGACTTTCGCCGCGTTGCGTTGCCCGGGCCCCTCCAGGAGCGTGGCTGAACCCTGCTTGCCGACCATGAGCTCGCGAAGGGTCACCGACACCGGCGTGACATCGACGATCGTTCCCACGCGCAACGCGGCCGGACGAGCCACTGGACGAATGCCGAC
>JAIBBP010000130.1 GCA_019694615.1 Microthrixaceae bacterium
TCAGACGCCGACTGCGGACGGGACCACGAGCTGCACGAACTCGTCGGCTGGCATCGGCCGGGCGAAGTGGTATCCCTGCACGTAGCGGAACCCGAGATCACCGACGATCTCGGCCTCACCCGACGTTTCGATGCCCTCGACGATGCACTCGACATCAAGCTCATTGGCCATCGTGCTGACAGCAGCAAGCAACTGACGGGCACGACGATCGGCCTCGAGGCCACGGACCATCGACTGGTCGACCTTGATGACGTCGACGGGAAGGTGGCGCAGCCGGCCCAGCGATGAGTAACCGCTGCCGAAGTCGTCGAGAGCGACGCGGAGCCCGTGGACCCGCAGCTCAGTCAGCACGGCGAGCATCTCGCTGAAGCGGGTGGACATGGCCTCCTCGGTCACCTCGACGACCACGTCCTCCGGGGGGAGGCCGGTGGCGATCAACAGGTGGTAGAGGCGGTCGACCGCCACCCGACTGAGCAGCTGGTCGGGGCTGAGGTTCACGAAGAGCTGGGGAGGGCGGACCCCCAGCCGATCCCGCAGGTCGGCCCAGGTCTCAGTGGAGCACACCAATGCCTGGTCGGTGATCGTGTGGAGCATGCCGCTGTTGACGGCGAGCCCCAGGAACTCGCCGGCAGACAGCACGCCGTAGTGGGGGTGACGCCAGCGCATCAGCGCTTCGCCGGCGACGACCCGACGATCGGTGATGTCGAGGATCGGCTGGAAGAAGCTCACCAGCTCCTCCTCGCGCAGCTCGGCGACGTCGATTCGACGCGCCGCCCCACCGGCCTCGCTCAGATGACCGTCGCCGCCCGCGCCGTGCACGACGACTCGACGTGTCGCAACGACCTCCTCGGCGGGGTGAACCAGTGCCGCGGCCAACGCCGCCTCCGCGCTCGCGAGGACGAGTTCAGGGCTCTTCGACGACTCGGCCGTCGCGAGGCCGACGAAGAGCTGTACCTCGGCACGATGCTGGCCGAGCCGGAACGGGCGACCCACCTCGACGCCGAGGCGGTAGGCGACGGCCTCGGCGAGGTAGGCGCCGTCGACATCAGGCAGCATGATGACGAACAGGGCGTCACCGGTCTGCGCCACCACGTCGCCTGGTCGCAATCCAGCCTTCAGGCGCGACGCGACAGCGACGGTCAACTCGTCGCGGGCTTCAGGGCCGTGGGATCCGGCGACGTCGTCGAGGCCGGTGACGCTGACCGCCAGCGCGGCGGGGTGATAGCGATGGCGGTCCGACATGGTCATCGCCTGACCGAGTAGCTCGAGGAACAGGCGACGGCCCGGCAGGCCGGTGAGAGGATGTCGATCGACGAGATCCCACCCACCGTCCCCGGCGCCGCTGGTGACGTCGATGCATGTAGCGAGCACGTACTCCGAGGCCACACCGATGGCGGCGACGCGCACCTCGACGACGCGGGGCTCGACCGATCGGGCGGTGGTCGAGCGAAGGCGAAGCCGTTCGACAACCTCGGGAATCCCGCCACGGATCGCGGCGCGGATCGCGTCGGCCGGCAACCGACGCCGATCGACCAGATCGATCACCGGTTCGAGGTCGACGACCTCCTCGACCGCCTGAGGGAAGATGCCGGCGAGGTCGGCTGCCACTCCCACCCACGCCGGATTCGCCACAACAGCGATCCCCTGCCGGTTCAACACCGCGGCAGCGTGCGGCATCGCGGTCACCAGGTCATCCAACCCCAAGGCACCTGCTGCCACGTCATCCTCCACCATGTCGGGACCGCTCGTTGCGGAGCGCTGCGATACACCCAGCACCGACCGGCACGTTCGGTCGACGTGTCGAGACTACGCACCACCGCCGCGGAATCGGCGGATGGGGCCCTTTCGGAAGGGGGCCGATCAGCCGACGTCGAGGCGGATGAGGTCCTCGTTGGTCTCGCGCCGGACGACCAGCCGAGCGGCGCCGCTGCGGACGAACACGATCGGCGGACGCAGCACCTTGTTGTAGTTCGATCCCATCGAATGCCCGTACGCGCCGGTCACCGGCGTACACAGGATGTCGCCCACGGCGAGATCCGCGGGAACCCGGCCGTCGCGAACCAAAACGTCGCCCGACTCGCAGTGCTTGCCGTCCACGCGCACTGCTTGGGGGCGATCTGCACCGACGTCTCGCGGCAGGAAGGTCTCGTACCCCGAGCCGTAGAGGACGGGACGGGGGTTGTCGCTCATCCCACCGTCGACCGACACGTAGGTGCGGATGCCGTCGAGGTGCTTGACCGTGCCGACGGTGTAGAGCGTGACGCCGGCCTGCGCTGCGATCGACCGGCCCGGCTCGGCGGTGATCACCGAGTCGATGCCCGACGCTGCACAAACGTCGCGCACCGCCTTGCCCCACTGCGATATCGTTGCGCCTTCCTCGCCCTCGACGTAGGCCACGCCGAGGCCCCCGCCGACGCAGAACTCGGGAAGCGCCAGCTCACGCGCCAGCGGCGCGACGATCTCGATGGCGTGAGCAAAATTGCCGGCGGAGAAAACCTGGGAACCGATGTGGACGTGCAGTCCCACCAGGTCGAGGTGGGCGCTCGCCCGCACCCTCGCGGCCGCTTCGTGTGCTGCGCCCGAATGCCACCCGAAGCCGAACTTCGAGTCCTCCTGGCCGGTCTGCACCTCGTCGAAGGTGTGCACCTCGATGCCTGGCGTCAC
>JAIBBP010000197.1 GCA_019694615.1 Microthrixaceae bacterium
CGACGGGTATGCGATCGGTGGGCTGTCGGTGGGGGAGTCCCGCGACGTCATGTTGCCGGCGCTGGAGGCAGCAGTCGCCCATCTGCCTGCCGATCAACCCCGCTACTTCATGGGGTTGGGCGATCCCGTCGGCATTGTCGAAGCGGTGGCGCGCGGGGTCGACATGATGGACTGCGTCCTGCCAACTCGTTTGGCCCGCCACGGCACGATGCTGACCGATCGTGGAAAGGTGAACATTCGCCGGGCCGAGTTCGCCCGCAGTGACGAGCCGCTCGACCCGACGTGCCCATGTGAGGTCTGTGCCCGCTACTCGGTCGGCTACCTCCGCCACCTCGCGACTGTGGGGGAACCGACGGGAGCCACGCTGCGGACGATCCACAATGTGGCGTGGCTTCTGCGGTTCGTCGACCGCATCCGGGCGGCGATCGAGGACCATACCTTCGATCGCTTCCGTTCGGAGGTCGTCGAGACCTGGGCGTGACCCAACCGGTGGCCCGTCTGGGCCGCGGGCGCGCCGCCAACTACCGTGGTGGCCGTGAATGCAGCTGTGTCCCTCCTCGCCGCCGAGCAGCAGTCAGCCGGCGGATCCCTCATCATCTTCCTGCCGATCATGGCCCTGCTCGTCTACATGATGATCGTGCCCCAGCGGAAGCAGAAGAAGAAGCAGGAGGAGATGCTCCGGGCGCTGACCGTCGGTGATGACGTCGTCACTTCCGGCGGCATCCACGGCACGGTCACGTTTCTCGAGGACAACGTCGCCCATGTCCTCGTGGACACCGATGTGGTGATCCGCGTGACCAAGACGGCGCTCACCCGTCTCACCCCCGCGGCGGACGACGAACCGACGATCGATGTCACCGACGCCACCGAGGTGCCTGACCACGCGGAGAAGTCCGCCAAGAAGGCGTCGAAGAAGTAGCACGCTGCTGCCCATCCGTGACGCGGGCGGGTCGGGCCTCCTAGGCTCCGCCGGTCGCGCGACTTGTGCCGCGGCCGCAGACCCCAGAGGGATTCTCTCCGTATGAAGAAGAAAAAGGGCCTCGCACCGCTCCTGTTCGTGACGGTGGTGTCAGTCGGTGCGTGCCTCGCTGTCATCCTGCTCGGTTTCACTCCGAACCTCGGTCTCGATCTCCAAGGCGGTGTTTCGGTCGTGCTTCAGCCGGTCAAGGGCGGCAAGAAGCAGACGAAGGTGAGCGCCGAGGCGCTTGCCCAGACGCAGCGGGTCATCGAGACGCGGGTCAATGCGATCGGTGTCGGTGAACCGGACATCACCATCCAGGGCGCCACCATCGTCGTGCAGTTGCCGGGAATCAAGGATCAGAAGCGTGTCCTCGACCTGGTCGGCAAGACCGCCGAGCTGCGGTTCCGGCCGGTGTTGGAGGCGCCGACCGCAGCGCCGCCGGCCGACGCCGAGGAGGAGATTGCCGAGCTCCGCGAGGTGCTGAAGATCCCCGAGGGGGTGACCGTGCAGCAGATCGTCGACGAGGAGACCGCCGCGGCCACCGGTACAACGGTGCCAGCGGACCCAACCGCCACGACGCTGCCCGCCGACCCGTCGGCAACGACTGCGGCCCCGACGACGGCCGCATCGACGACTGCAGCGCCCGCTACGAGCGAAGCCACGGGCGAGGGAAGTGGCGGTAGTCGATCCCTGAAGGGTGCAGCCGCCCGCCGGCAGGCCTCGACGACCACCACGGCACCCGAGGAGACCACGACGACGTCTGAGGCGGCGACGACCACTGTTGCGCCGGCGGATTCCGCTGGCACCACTACCACAACGGCCTACGTTCCCAAGAACCAGTGGAATGTGGACGTCAGCAGCAAGGACTTCGCCAAGCTGTTCGAGCTCGATCAGCAGGTCAACAACGCTGCTGAGAAGGTGACCGAACCGGCCGACGACCAGGCCGATCAGCAGGTTGTGCTGTACGGCCGCCCGGACAAGGACGGCTCACGGGCCAAGTACAAGCTCGGCCCGACGTTGCTGACAGGCCGTGCGATCGAGGACGCTGCCGCGGGCCTCATCGAGGGCAAGTGGGTTGTCAACCCGACGTTCAAGTCGGGTGAGAACGGCATCGACCTGTTCAACAAGGCGGCAGCGCTCTGCAACGCGGGTGCGACCGAGTGCCCGGCGACAGCGCCGAGCGATTCCGGTGGACAGGTCGGAGCGCTCGCTGTGGTGCTCGACGGTGAAGTCATCAGCGCACCCGCCATCAACGCCGCGACGTTCTCGCGGGACCAGATCCAGATTTCGGGGTCCTTCGACGAGACGTCCGCGAAGGATCTGGCGCTGGCCCTTCGCTACGGCTCGCTGCCGTTGGAGTTGCAGCCACAGACTGTTCAGACGGTGTCGGCCACCCTCGGGTCCGGAGCGCTCCGTTCCGGAATCATCGCCGGCCTCATCGGCCTTGGCATCGTCGTCGTCTACGTGATCGCCTACTACCGGCTTCTCGGCGCCATCACCGTCGGCGGGCTCGTGCTGACCGCAGCGATGCTCTGGGCGGTCGTCGGGTTGCTCGGCCGCTACGCGGATCTGGCGTTGTCACTGGCCGGCATCGTCGGGATCATCGTGTCCATCGGTGTGTCGCTCGATTCGAGCGTCGTGTACTTCGAGAACCTCAAAGAGGACGTGATCGGTGGTCGTTCGTTGCGATCCGCTGTTGACCGAAGCTTCGACCAGGCCTGGGGCACGATCATCAAGGCCGACGTCTCGTCGCTGATCGGTGCGATCATTCTGTATCTCTTGTCGGTCGGACCGGTGAAGGGGTTCGCCTTCTACCTGGCGTTGTCGACGGTCATCGACCTCGTGTTGGCCTACCTATTCATTCGGCCGGCAACGGTACTCGCTGCCCGGTCGAAGCTGGGCAGCCGGCCGTCGCTGTTCGGCATCTCGGTCCCCGCAGCCGTCGCTGCCGCTCCGTCGAAGGGAGCCGCCGTCAACGATGAGCCTGCTGACGAGCGGGGAGGTGGCCGCTGATGGGCACGCTCCGCAAGCTCTACCGGGTCCAGACCGATTTCGACTTCCGTAGGCCGTGGCGTGTGATGCTGGTCGTCTCCGGCATCCTGATGCTGATCTCGATCGGTTCGCTCGCGAGCCGTCAGCTCAACATGTCGATCGACTTCCGCGGTGGCGCTGTGTGGGAGGTCCCGTCGAAGACGATGTCGACCTCTGATGCCGAGGATGTGCTCGCGACGTTCGACAAGGCGGCCGGCGCGAAGATCCAGAGCGTCACCGACGCGAACGGGCGGCGCATCGTCCGAGTACAGGCCGAAGCCGCGAAGAACATCGACGAGAGCACGAAGATCGCGGCGGCACTGGCGGAGAAGGCCGGAATCGATGCCAACGACGTGGCAGCGAACACCGTGGGGCCGTCGTGGGGTAAGAGCCTCACCAACGACGCGATCCGCGCGCTGATCGTCTTCTTCATCGTGATCGCTGGGTACATGTCGTGGCAGCTTGAGTGGCGCATGGCGGTGTCCGGCTTGATTGCCGTCGTCCACGACGTCGTGTTGACGTTGGGCTTCTACTCGGTGTTCGGCTTCGAAGTGACGCCGGCAACCGTCATCTCGGTCCTCACGATCCTCGGCTTTTCGTTGTACGACACGATCGTGGTGTACGACCGTGTCAGGGAAAATGCTGCCCGCTACGACCGGGTCGGCAAGTACACCTACAACGCCATCATGCGCCGGTCTCTGAACCAGGTGTTGATGCGTTCGTTGAACACGTCGTTCGTGGCGGTGCTGCCGGTGGTGGCGATTCTTGTCATCGGCGGCGTCTTTTACGGCCAGCCGACGATGATGGACTTCTCCTTGGCGATGTTGGTCGGCCTGGTGTTCGGCGCCTATTCGTCGATCGCCATCGCGTCGCCGTTGGTCGTTTGGCTCAAGGAGCGCGAGCCGCGCTACGCCAGGATTCGCCAGCGGGCGCGCGATCGTGGGGCAGAAGCGGAAGCGGAGTGGATTCCCATGGCCGACTCGCCGGTACTCGGAGCTCCGATGGGCGCATCCGCCGTGTCGGTGGACGGGG
Source organism: Microthrixaceae bacterium (assembly GCA_019694615.1). Taxonomy (GTDB): domain Bacteria; phylum Actinomycetota; class Acidimicrobiia; order Acidimicrobiales; family Microtrichaceae; genus SSF14. The sequence continues at coordinate 4,025 of JAIBBP010000197.1, forward strand.
ACGAATCGGCTGCCCTGAGACCGAAGCCGTCACCGCTCGCAGCGAAGGCAGCGCAGTATCAACGGGAAGCGCCGCCGCGCCCCCGAAAGCAGGGCAGGAAGCGCTGATCGGCGTGGCGGGGCGCTGAGAGGCGGCCCACTCGCGAGTAGATTCGGCCGATGGATCACCGGGACTTGACGCGTTTCGTCCGCGACATTCCCGACCATCCTCGGCCAGGGGTCCTGTTCCGCGACATCACACCGTTGTTGGGGGACGCTTCGGCGTTCGCAGCGGCCGTCGACGCTCTGGCAGAACCGTTCTTGGACCGGGTCGACGCCGTCGCCGGCATCGAAGCGAGAGGTTTCATGTTCGCAGCCCCGGTCGCGCATCGGCTCGGCGTGGGGATCGTGCCGGTGCGCAAGCCGGGCAAGTTGCCGAGGGAGACCTTCGTCGAGGCCTACGACCTCGAGTACGGCACGGACCGGTTGGAGATTCATACCGACGCAGTCGTTCCCGGCCAGCGAGTGCTGGTCGTCGACGACGTGCTCGCCACGGGTGGAACAGCGGCGGCCACCGTGGCGTTGTTCGAGTCGGCCGGGGCCAGACCGGTCGCAGCGGCGTTTCTCATCGAGCTGACGTCGCTGGACGGCCGATCGAAACTGGCGAATGTGCCAATACATTCGGTGCTGACGTACTGACGCAGGCCGACGGCGACGGAGAGGAGCTCAGACACATGCCGACCGTGACCCGAGTCCTCCCATGGCGTCGTCACCAGCTTCCGGTCGCCGAGAACGTCGGGGCGCTCGCTGAGCAGTACCGATCCTGGCATCCGCGGGCATCACTCGACGAGATTGTCCGCGCTTATGAGGTCGCCGAGCGTGCGCACGAGGGCCAGACCCGCCGCTCGGGCGAGCCGTACATCACCCACCCGCTGGCGGTGGCGACCATCGTCGCCCACTTCGGGTTGGACGAGACCACCATCGTGGCGGCGCTCCTGCACGACGCCGTGGAGGACACCAACCTGACGCTTGACGACCTCGCGGAGCGGTTCGGTCCAGAGGTCGCGTCGCTGGTCGACGGTGTGACCAAGCTTGACCGGATTCATTTCGACTCCAAGGAAGCGCAGCAGGCGGCAGCGATCCGCAAGATGCTCGTCGCGATGGCCGACGACATTCGAGTCCTGGTCATCAAGCTCGCCGATCGCCTGCACAACATGCGGACGATCGCAGCGCTCCCCGCTGAGAAGCAGGAGAAGACGGCGTGGGAGACGATGGACGTCTACGCGCCCCTGGCTCACCGGCTCGGCATGGGCGAACTCAAGCAGCAGCTCGAGGACCTGTGTTTCGCCGCGCTGCACCCGAAGCGCTACGCCGAGATCGACCACATGGTCGCGACCCGGTCGCCCGAGCGTGAGATCTACCTCGCTCAGGTCGAGGAGGAGCTCCGAACACGGCTCGCGGAGGTGCGGATCGAGGCGGAGGTGACTGGGCGCCCCAAGCACATGTGGAGCATCTACGAGAAGATGATGCTTCGTGGCAAGGAGTTCGACGACATCCACGATCTGGTCGGAATGCGGGTGATCGTCGGGTCCGAGAAGGACTGCTACGCCGCTCTTGGTTCGATCCACTCGATCTGGACGCCGGTTGTGGGGCGCTTCAAGGACTTCATCGCCACCCCGAAGTTCAACCTGTACCAGTCCTTGCACACAACAGTCGTCGGACCGCAGGGAAAGGCGGTCGAGGTGCAGATCCGGACCCGCGAGATGCACCAGCGCGCCGAGTCGGGGATCGCTGCGCACTTCGCCTACAAGGAAGCGGCGCGAGGCCGCGCCGAGGAGCTGCCGTGGCTCAACCGGGTCGTCGACTGGCAACACGAGATGTCGGACCCCGTCGAGTTCCTCGTGAACCTGAAGTCCGATCTGAAGCAGGACGAGGTCTACGTCTTCACCCCCAAAGGTGATGTGATCAACCTGCCCGTCGGGGCGACGCCGATCGACTTCGCCTACGCCATCCACACCGAGGTCGGCCACCGTTGCATCGGTGCGCGTGTCGCCGGCAAGCTCGTGCCGCTGGAGCACAAGCTGGCGTCGGGCGACACCGTCGAGATCTTCACCTCGAAGGTCGACGGCGCTGGGCCGACGCTCGCTTGGCTGGATTTCGTCGCAACCCGGTCCGCACAGCAGCGCATCAAGCAGTGGTTCAACCGGGAGCGTCGCGAGGACGCCTTGGACGCCGGTCGGGAGCTGCTGGCGAAGGCGTTGCGCAGCGAATCGTCACACGTGCAGAAGCTCGTGACCGACGAGCTGTTGACCGAGCTCGCGGCCCACTTCCACACCGGGTCTCTCGATGCGTTGTACACGGCGATCGCAGAGGGCCGCATCGAGGCGGCCGACGTCGTCGCGAAGGTCGTCAAGCAGATGCGTGGTGCCGACTCGGGGCGCTCGGAGGTCATCTCGACGGGATCGGCACGAAATCGGCGCAACGCGTCTGCCGAGTCGATCGGGGTCCGTGTCGAGGGCGAGGTCAACGAACTGGTCCGCATCGCGCGCTGCTGCACCCCGGTGCCGGGCGACCCGATTCTCGGGTTCATGACCCGCGGGCGGGGCGTGTCGATCCATCGCGCGGACTGCGAGATCGGAGCTTCGCTCGCACGCGGCCACGGTGAACGGCTGATCGACGTGTCCTGGGACGGTCATTCCACAGGCACGTTCAACGTCGTGGTGGAGCTGAAGGCGCTGGATCGGGCGCGCTTGTTGCAGGACGTCACCCAGAGCTTGTCGGACCAGGCGGTCAACATCGTCTCGTGCCTCACGAGCACCGGTCCGGACCGGGTGTCGAAGATGCGGTTCGAGTTCGAGCTGGGCGACCCGTCGCACCTGGAGGCGATTCTCGGCGGTCTCCGCCGCATCGACTCGGTGTACGACGCGTCGCGGGTGCTGCCGGGGGCTGCTTCGTAGCCGACTCGGCAGTGGCGTTCGGGCTGGACCGGAGCCCGCACTCGACGACTACTGTTCAGCCGTTCGTTGCCGCGCGTTAACCGGGCGGCGCCCACCCCGACGTCAGCGGAGCCCAACCCCCATGCGATTCCGACTCGTCCCGACCGACGACAAGTTCTTCGAACTGCTCGTCGAGACGGCACACAACGTGCACGAGTGCTCTCAGCTCCTGCAGAAGATGGTCGAGAACCTCGCTGACGCCGGTGCGCATCGGGACGCGATCCTGGGCGCGGAGCGGAAGGGCGACGATCTCACCCGCGACGTGCTCGCTCGGCTCCATACGAGCTTCGTCACCCCCTTCGACCGCGAGGACATCCACAACATCGCGGAGCGCCTCGACGATGTCACTGACGACATGTTCCACGTCGCCGACCTGTTGCACATGCTGAAGATCACCGAGCCGATGCGCGAGATGACCGAGCTGTGCGACGTGCTGGTGCGCATGTCCGCAGCCAACGTGAGCCTGTTCGAGCGTTTCGAGTCCATGAAGGACCTCGACTCGCTCCTCATGGAGATCGGCCAGCTCGAGTCCGAGGGGGACCGGATCTACCGACGGGCGATCGCCCGGCTGTTCGCGGAGCACGACACGATGACGGTGCTGAAGTGGAAGGACATCATCTCCGCCACCGAGAACGCCATCGACCGCCTCGAGGACGTCAGCGACGTCGTCGAGTCCGTGATCGTCAAGAACGCCTGAGCCCCGGAGGCGATCGAACGTGACTGCGGGTGTCATCATCACGATCGCGGTCGCGTTGGCGTTCGACTACACGAACGGCTTTCACGACGCGGCGAACTCCGTGGCCACGGTCGTGTCGACGCGGGTGCTCTCCCCGCAGCTCGCCGTGTTCTGGGCCGCGTTCTTCAACTTCATCGCGTTCGCCGTGTTCGGCACCGAGGTCGCGAACACGATCGCGAAAGACGTCGTCGACCCGTTGTCCAATGTCCTGACCGTCGGCGCGATCTTCGCCGGTCTGCTCGGCGCGATCGGCTGGAATCTGGCGACCTTCTATCTCGGCTTGCCGTCGTCCTCGTCACATGCGTTGGTCGGCGGGATGGCCGGCGCAGCGGTTGCCCGCGGCGGTTTCGATGTCCTGGTCAGCGATGGACTCCGCAAGATCTCCGCGTTCATCATCCTGTCGCCCCTGATCGGCTTGGCGTTGGGCCTGATCATCTCGCTCGTCATCTCCTGGTGTTGCTACCGGGTGGCGAACGTCGACGGCCTGAACCGGGGGTTCCGAAAAGGTCAGCTGCTGTCGGCTGCGGCGTTCAGCCTCGGCCATGGAGCGAACGACGCGCAGAAGACGATGGGCATCATCTTGGTGCTGCTGATCTCGACCGGCCACGCCTCGGCGACCCAGGAGGCGCCGCTGTGGGTGGTGCTGTCGGCGCACACCGCGATCGCGCTCGGCACGCTCTCGGGCGGGTGGCGCATCGTGAAAACGATGGGTTCGAAGATCACCCGTCTTCAGCCGGTCGGTGGTTTCGCCGCGGAGACGGGCGCGGCGGTGATGCTGTTCTTCGCGTCGGCGGCCGGAATCCCGGTATCGACCACCCACACCATCACGGGAGCCATCGTCGGTGTCGGTACGCAGAAGCGTATGTCCGCGGTCCGGTGGGCGGTTGCGGGACAGGTCGTGTGGGCGTGGATCCTGACGATCCCGGGCGCGTTCGCCATCGGATGGATCGCGTCGCTCGTCATTGAGACCCTCGCGTGAGCGGCAGGGCGTAGCGGGGTACTGGAGGACCGAAATGGACCGTCGAATCATGCTGCTTGTCCTGGGTGCTCTCGCCGCCGGCGCCATGTATCCCGTCGTGGCGCCGCTCGATACTGCTGACCCCGCCAAACCCCAGCACTACGGACTCACCGTCCTGGTCGTGGTCATCGTCTACGCGGTCCTCGCGATCCTCTTCACGCTCGAGAACATCAGCAAGAAGCGCCACCGCCGCTGAGCCCACACCCGTTCTGTGATGCGAGGCCGCCCCTGCAGGGGCGGCCTCGCATCACAGAACCGGTGTGGAGCCGACGCGCACTCGCTCCCAGACCTTGTTGCGGCGGAGTTCGCCGGGTTCGCGGGTGGCGCGGAACCGGTCGTACAGCGCGATCAGCAACGACAGCAGCACCACGAAGAACACAGTGTTGAAGGCGGGGGCGTCCGTCCGGTCGTTCGGGCCGACCCACGAGTCGACGATGACGATCGAAGAGT
>JAIBBP010000051.1 GCA_019694615.1 Microthrixaceae bacterium
GTCGGCGACCACCGTCGCGATGGACTTCGGGCGCGTCACCCTCGGGAACGACGACCTGGTGCTGTACCTGTTCGGCACGCCCGGCCAAGCTCGGTTCCACTTCATGTGGGACGAGCTAGTGAGAGGCGCGATCGGTGCAGTCGTCCTGGTCGACACCGCTCGGCTGGCCGACTCCTTCGCAGCGATCGACTACTTCGAGCAACGATCGGTGCCCTTCGTGGTCGGGGTCAACTGCTTCAACGGAGCAGTGTCACATCGGGTCGAGGACATCCGTGCAGCGTTGGCGCTCGCGGAATCGGTGCCACTGTTCCTCACCGACGCCCGGGTTCGGACCGCCACCCGAGACACGCTGCTGACACTGGTGCAGCACGCGTTGTCGATCGCTACCCGCTGAACCGCAGCCGCGGTTCGGAGGTTCGAGCCATCGGCGCGAGGATGTCGGGCCATGCGCACGACCCCCGTCACCGTGATCGTCGTCCACTGGAACCAGCCCGACGCTGCGGCTGCGACGGTGGACGAGTTCCGGGCGCAGACCGCAGTCGCATCGCGGGGGCTGCGGGTGATCGTCGTCGACAACTGCTCGCGAGCAGCGGAACGCGAGCGCCTGCACGAACTGCTCGCGGGCTCCGCCGACGTAGAGATCGTCGACCACGAGTTCAACAGCGGGTTCAGCGGCGGTGCGAACGCCGGGCTGGAGCGCTGGCTGGCCGACGAGGAGGGGAGTGACTGGGCCCTGCTCTGTCCCCACGACGTGGCGCTCGACCCCGATTGCGTCGAGCTGCTGCTGACGGCCGCCGCTGCCGAGCCGATGGCCGGCCTGGCGTGCGCCGACGTCGGTGACGGTCACATCCCCTACATCGACCCGTACTTCGGGGGCATCACCATGCCCGGCGACCCAACCCCCGGGTGGCAGCCCGCCGACTACCCGCACGGCACGTTGATGGCGCTCCGGCGGGAGTGCGTCGCCGAAGTCGGTCTGTTCGACGAGTCGTTCTTCGCCTACTGCGAGGAAGCCGACCTGGCGCTACGCGCCCGCGATGCCGGCTGGACGTGCGGGCTCGTGAGAGGCGCCCGGGTGCAGAACGTCCACCTCGGGTCGAGCGTTGGCGTCGTCGACTACCTCCAACAACGCAACACACTGCGATTGGTGCGCCGCTGGTCAGGTCGGTACCACGTTCTCATCAGGTTGCTGATCAGCATCGGTCAGGTCGTCGGGGGTGTCGTTCGTCCGGGCTCCGCTCCTCTGGTCTTCGACCCTCGGGCGCGTCTCCTCGGAATGCGCGACTTCGTGCTCGGGCGATCAGGACCTCCGCCACCGACGATTCGGTCGTAGAAATCACCGGGAGGTGGGCCCTTCTACGACCAAAACCGGTGTGGGACGTCAGTGGAAGACGGCGTGCCGGGCAGAGCGTCCCGACGCGATCTTGTTGTCGAGTTCCTCAGCGGCCTCGGCAAGGCCGAGATAGAAACCCTGCACGAGGTCGCACCCCGAGTTTCGTGCCCGTTCAAGGGACGACGGATCCTCGATCCCCTGGGCGATCGTCTCGAATCCGAGGGATCGCGCCAAGGAGAGCACGCTCTCGGTGATGGCGTCGTCCTGGGGTGTCGCGTTGCGGGCGCAGGTGAGCTGCTTGCCGAGCTTGAGGTAGTCGAGGCGAAGGCGGCGGATCACGCCGTAGGACGAGTCGTCGGCTCCGAAGTTGTCGAGGGCAAGCCGCACGCCGAGCGCTTTGCACTCCCGGAGCAGCATCCACAGCTGGGAGGACGGAGGCACCGTCGCCAGGGTGCCGAGTTCCAGGCAGATCTGGTTGGCGTCGACCCCGTGGCGATCGAGCGCCTGCTCCAGTGTCGGGAGAAAGTCGGGGGACAGCAGCTGACGTGGCGACACGTTCACGAACACGATCGGTGGCATTCCGTGTGGTGTGATGTCGCGCCAGCGGCGGGCGTGCCTGCAAGCCTCGTCGATGACCCATGCCCCGACGTCCACGATGAGCCCGGAGTCTTCGAGCGCAGGGAGGACAATGTCGGGGAGGAGGAGCCCCTCGGTCGGGTGATGCCAGCGCAACAGCGCCTCGACGGCGACGACGACCTCGCCGGTCATGTCGTGGATCGGCTGGTAGACGAGGCTGAGATCTCCGTCATCGAGGGCACGGCGAAGCCAGTTGACGATCACCGCGGGTGACACCTGGCTGTGGACGGAGTGCTCGTAGACCTCGAACCGGTCCGGGCCCTGCAACTTGGCCCGATAGAGCGCGACATCCGCTCGCTCGGTGACCGACGCAAGGTCATCGGCTCCAGGCTCGACCAGCGCGACGCCCAAGTTGGCGCCGATGCGGACGTTGAAACTGCGGACCTCGAAGGGCTCCTGCAACGTGGCGAGGAGCGCCGCAGTGCGCCCATCGATCTCGTCGGGCCCGTCGGGGTGAACGTCGATGACGGCGAACTCATCGCCGGCGATGCGTACGAGCGATGCGTTGGGCTCGAGGGCGCTGCGCATACGCGCTGTTGCGGCGGCGAGCACGAGATCGCCGTCGTCGCGGCCGAACATCTCGTTCACCCGCTTGAGGCCGAGAAGGTCGATCATGGTGAGCGAAACCTGTCCCGAGGAGGCAGCGGCGCTGGCAACAGCGTCGTGGAACGCCGAGGTGATCGCC
>JAIBBP010000104.1 GCA_019694615.1 Microthrixaceae bacterium
CGGCGTGGTCGGGCTGCTCGGGTTCGCCCACAACGCGTCGTACTCGCTTACCAAGGGCGCGGTGCGAGCGTTCACCGAGGCCCTCCGCGGTGAACTCGTCACCACCTCGATCGGGGTGACCGCCGTCTTCCCCGGAGCGATCCACACCGCCATCACCGACAGCGCCCGCGGCTCGCGGGCGGAGTCGATCGCGAAGATGGGTCGGTCGCGCTTTGCCCCGCTTGTCATGCGCCCGCCTAGTTCGGTCGCCGGCAAGATCGTGCGGGCGATCGAACGGGACCGGGGCCGGGTGATCGTCGGCCCCGACGCCCACCTCGTGTCCCTTTGGTCGCGACTCGCCCCCGGCCGCTCCGCCCAGCTCGGCCGGCTGACGTCACGCATCTAGCGCTTCGGTCAGGCCGTAGAAGGTAAGCCGAATCGCTGGCGAACTCGTGGTCGTCCCACGGTCGGCACGTGTTGGTAAAACTCCGCTTCCTGTTCGGCGTCCCGCGCGCTTCAGCGTCGTACCACGCTGATCGTGCACCGAGGTCCAGTGGCACGACCGAGGCGACCGTCGGCAGTCACCAACGGCACGTCGAGCGCCTCTGCGAGGGCGACGTAGGTCGCGTCGTACGCGCTCAGGTTGTCGCGCAGTTCCCAGATGCGCCCCAGTAGACCGTGCACTGATTGGCGCGAGAGTCCGAGCTTCCCCCACACCGCGAGCACACGTCGCGCGACGTCGGCGTCGAGGTCGCCTCGAAGGACCATCGAGCGAAGTGCGTGCACGACCTCGGAATCGGTCAGGTGCGGACAAACGACGGTGCCGTCCCCCAGTATCCGGCGGGCTTCGCCGTCATTCAACAGGCCGAGAACAGCCGCCGAGGCATCGAGGACGATCACTTGGCAGATCGTCCGACGTCTATGTCGGCAACGATGTCATCGGCGTCAACACCGAGGTCTGGCAGATCGGCCAACAGCGCCGGGGTGTCGGCGCGGCGAGCGATCACTGCAAGCTCTCGCGTCACGAACGCCGAGACCGAAAGCCCTTCACGGGCAGCAAGCCGCTCAAGACGATCGCCAACGCCATCGGGCACGTTCCGGATGTAGAGCGTCCTCATGTCGCATTATGCTAGCACGAAGTCTGCGAAATGCGAGCAGGACCAGCACCCTAGTCCCCGGTGCGGATCATGTCGGCGCACTTCTCGCCGATCATCAGCACCGGCGCGTTGATGTTGTTGCTGGGCACCGCCGGCATGACCGACGCGTCGGCGATCCGCAGCCCCTCGATGCCGCGGACCCTCAGTTGAGCGTCGACGACGGCCATCGGGTCGTCGTCGGGACCCATCTTCGCGGTGCCACAGGGGTGGTACTCGGTGTCGGCCTGATCGCGGAGGGTCCGTTCGATCTGCTGCTCGTCGTTGCGGTCGTATGGGACCACCATCTCGCCGCGGTAGCGGTCGAACGCCGGGCTGTTCATGATGTCGAGCGCAACCTGCGTTCCCTTGACCAGCGTCGGCATGTCGTAAGGGTCTGAGAAGTACTTCGGGTCGATGATCGGAGCGTCTCGGGTGTCGCCGCTCGCGAGACGCACTTCGCCCGTGCTGCGCGGGCGGGCCAGCAGCAGGTGGGCGGAGTAGCCGTGACCGAGAAGCAGCTTGCGACCGTGGTCGTTGGCGATGCCGATGAGCAGCTCCATCTCCATGTCGCACACGTCGACGTCGGGCTCGGTGCGGTAGTAGACGCCCGACTCGGCGATGCAGCCGGTGAACATCCCGCGCCGCCGACGGTTCCAGGTCCACAGCTCCTTCGCCAGACGGGCGACACCGGCGGGCGTAATACCGATCGTGTCCTCGGGCACCTTCGAGCGGTACATCAGGAGCGCCGAAATGTGGTCCTGGAGGTTCTGGCCCATGCCCGGCACGTCGTGCACCGCGGGAACGCCGACCGACCGGAGGTGATCGCCCGGCCCGACGCCCGACGCCATCAGGATCTGCGGTGTACCGAACGCCCCCGCCGACATGACGATCTCGCGACGGGCGCGAACCGAGCGCTGTTGCCCGCCCTGTTCGTAGGTCACGCCGGTGGCGCGCCGGCCGTCGAAGGTCACGCGTGTGATGTGAGCGCCGGTGCGGACATCGAGGTTTCTGCGATCGAGGTTCGGGTGGATGAACGCAGCGGCGGCGCTCTGACGCTCACCGTCCTTCTGGGTGACCTGCACGTGGTAGCAACCGCCGTGCTCGGCACCGTTGAGGTCGTCGGTGAACGGAATGCCCTGGGACCGGCAGGCATCGAGGAACACCTCGTTGAGCGGACTCGGGCTGCGGAGATCGGTGATGCTGAGCGGCCCCGACGTGCCGTGCAGCGGCGACTCGCGGTGGATCGCGTTGTTCTCCGACTTGATGAAGTACGGCAGGACGTCGTCGAAGCCCCACCCCGGATTGCCGAGTTTCTCCCAGTTGTCGTAGTCCGACCTCGGCCCGCGGGCGTAGATCATCGCGTTGATCGTGCTCGATCCACCCAATGCCTTGCCGCGTGGCTGGAACCCGCGCCGTCCGTTGAAGCCCGGCTGGGGCACCGTCTCGTAGTTCCAACTGTTGATCCCCCGCGGCATCGTGAACGCGAAGGCCATCGGGATCCTGATCGCCAGGTTCCGGCCCTCGCCACCCGCTTCGAGCAGACAGACCGTGACCGATGGGTCCTCGCTGAGACGGCTGGCCACGACGCACCCGGCCGATCCGCCCCCGACGACGATGTAATCGAACTCGTCCATGCGCCGAACCTAGTTGCGCCCTCATCGTTTCCTCACACTTCCCTCGCCGCCACCACACCTCCGGCACCGAGAGTGGTGCCATGTCCCCCACCGTGAGTCGTCGCCGACTGTTGCAGTCGCTCTCGTTGATCGGCGCCGCCGCCGCCGTGGGGTGTAGCGAGGTGACAACCCGATCGTCGAGAACGCCCCGATCCTCGAACTCGTCTACGACAGCGGTGACGACCACAACGCTGTTGGCGGCCGCCGGCGCACTCGGCAGGGAACGCCGCCTGGAGCGCGCCACGTTCGGCGTGACCGACGCGCTGCGCGCCGAGGTCGAGGTGGCGGGAGGCTTCGAGGGTTGGCTCGACGCTCAACTCGCTGGCTCGTTCGCTCCGGCCCCTGACGCCACGTCGTTGCTCGCCACGGTCGAGGCCCGTCTCCCGGCGCCGATCGATGTCCGTGTCGCCGACAAGCAGGCTCGGCGCGAACTCGTGCGCGGCTCGATCGAGACGATCACCGGCCGAATCGTTCTCGGCGCCGCGTACGGCCCCGATCAGCTTCGCCAGCGGGTCGTCGGCGTGTTGGCCGACCTCCTGCACGTCACGTCGTCATCGCAGCGCGAGTTGACCCTCATCTGCGGCTACGACCAGGTGCTGCGCGAAGGTGCGTTCGGTCGCTTCTCCGACCTCCTCGTGGCCTCGGCCCGCCATCCCGCGATGCTCGTGTTCCTCGACCAGGCGACCAGCCGCGCCGATGGGGGCCGGACCCCCAACGAGAACTACGCCCGCGAGGTCATGGAACTGCACACCGTGGGGGTCGACGGCGGTTACGACGAGATCGACGTGAAGGAGCTCGCCCACGTGCTGTCCGGCTGGTCGCTCAACCGCAGGAGCGGTGCGTTCGAGTTCCGCGACGCCTGGCACGACCTCGGGCCCCTCGCCGAGGGCGGAGACGTTCTCGGGTGGCGCCCCTCCCCCGGCCAGTCCGGCGAAGCCGCGGTCGTCGCCGTCCTCGAACATCTGGCCCGCCACCAAGCGACGGCACAACGCCTGGCGCTTCGCTTCGCCCGCGCCTTTGTGTCGGAGTCGATCGACGCCGACGATCCCCTGGTGTCCGAAGCCGCCGACGTGTACCTCGCCAACGACACGGCGATCGGCCCGATGGTCCGGCACCTGCTCACGTCGGAGAGGTTCGACTCGACCGCGACCCTGATGCTGCGCCGACCGATCGACATGGTGGCCCACATGCTGCGGGTCACCGGCGCACCCGCCGAGGTGGCGGACCTCGACGTGTCGTTGCCGGCGCTCGCCGGTCTGATGAACGTCCTCGGACACGTCCCCTACGGCTGGCCGGCGCCGAACGGATTTCCCACCGGCTCCGCGGCGTGGTCCAACGCCGGGGCGATGCTCGGCCGGTGGAACGCCGTCGTCACGCTGGCCGACGACGAGGACCAGGTCGCGCTGATGTGCAGCCCCGCGCATCAGCTCGTGTGAGGAGAACGACATGACTCGGTTGGTGAACGTGTTCCTGCGAGGGGCGGCCGACGGCCTGAGCCTGCTCTCCCCCGTCGGCGATCCTGCGTACCGTCGCGCCCGGCCGACGTTGGCACTCGACGACGAGACGACTACCGACATCGGAATCGACGGGTTCCGACTCCACCGCAGTGCCGTCCGACTCGCCGAGTTCGCGAAGGCCGGCAACGTGGCGTTCGTTCCCGCCGCGGGTTTCCCTGGTCAGTCCCGCAGCCACTTCGAGGCGCAGGCACTACTCGAATCCGCGACCGGACCGGACGGCTCGCGGGTCGCTGACGGAGCTGGATGGCTGGGCCGCTTGCTGGCCGAGCGCGCCGGATCCACCGTGCAGTGCTTTCGTGGTGTGGCCGTCGGTTCGGTGTCGCTGCCGCCGTCGATGCGCGGATCCGCCGACGCGCTGAGCGCACCAGCGCTTGCCGCTCTTCGCCTCGGCGCCATTCGCCCGGCGAAGAACCTGCGGGGCACGTACAAGGTTGTCGATTCGCCGTTGAGCCCCGACATCGGCTCGCTGACGGCGGCCTGGTCCGTGTCCGCCGGAAGCCCAGCGGCGAGCGTCGCGGGGACCGCCGCGGCGCAGGCGGTGCTCGACCGGCTCGACGGCGCGCCGATCGAGCTCGGCGACACAGCGGCGTTCGGCGAGGGCGAGGAAGCGAGCCTGTTCGCTTCGGCATCGGCGCTCCTCGACGCGGACCTCGGCACCGAAGTCGTGCAGGTGGACCTCGGCGGATGGGACACCCACAACGAACAGGGCGTCACCGACGGGAAGTTCGCCGAACTCGTCGGAGCGCTCGACACCGGCCTCGGTGCGTTGTTGGACCGCCACTCCGGCCGCGACGGCGGGCTCGTGGTGACGGTGATGACAGAGTTCGGTCGTCGGGTTCAGGAGAACGCGTCGGGCGGGACCGACCACGGCCGAGGCGGGCTCGCCCTCGTGCTCGGCGACGGCGTCGCCGGCGGGCTGCGAGGGACCTGGCCCGGCCTCGACGATCTCGACGACGGCGACGTGCGAGCCGTCAACGATCTCCGCGTCCTCCAAGCAGAGGTCGCGGCCGAGGTGTTCGGCATCACCACGCCAGTGCCCGACGGGGCGGCACCGCTCGGACTCTTCGCTGCGTGAAGGCCTGCCGGCCCTCCTGTCGACGAACTTCAGGCCCAGCGGTGAACATCGGCCGGTTTGAGCCCGAAGTTCGGAGTCAGGGCGGGGCCACGGCTTCGCCCCTACTCGGCCCGCAGGATCTCAGCCGGGAGCAACCGCGCCGACCGTCGGCCCGGCCACACCGCCGCGAGGTTCGCCAGCAGGATCGCCACCGGAATCGCCAACAGCACTGCGGCCGTCGGCGTAACCGGGTTGTTGACGATCCCGAGTTGCCCGGCGAGCGCACCCCAGGCGAGCCTTCCGCCGGCGAGACCGAGCGGAAGACCGATGACGCCGGCGACGACCGCGACCGTGGTTGCATGCCACGCCACGGTCTGGGCGATCTCGCCCGGCGTGAACCCGATGGTGCGAACGATCGCGGCATCGCGACGCCCGCGCCGAACGGCGACCACCAATGAGTGCCCGACCGCTGCGATGGCGATCACTGCCAACAACGCCGCCAGCAACTTTGGGGTCGACCGAATGCGGGCGAGGCTCTGGATGTCGGACGACTCGATCGGCCCTGAGGCTTCGAACGCCCCCGGCCAGGTCCCGTCGTCGAGCGCCTGTTGAAGGTCCCCGACCGTGGATCCTGCCGACATCGCGATCAGTACCGATGTGGGTTCGCCCAGCGCGTCACCGTTCTCGTCGTCGGTCAGCACCGAAGCGAGTCCGTCGGCCGACAGCAGCGCGCCCACCCCCAGCGCTGCCTGGTCCGACGCGAGGTAGTTGCGCACCCCGGGCAGGATCACCTGCCCGACGACTTCGAACCGCCGAGCGGTATTTCCCGCCCCACGACCAACCGTGACACTGTCGCCGATGTCGACGCCTTCGTCTCGCATCGTGGTCGCTCCGAGAGCGATCTCGTCGCCGCCGACAGGAAGCCGCCCTGTCACGACAGTCGGCGCCGCGCCGTGACGTACGACGCGGAGCCCGTTGGCGGGGACGACACCCGAGCGCAGGGTGATCTGGCCGGCGTAGAGATCCGACCATCCGTCGACCAGATCGGAGTTCTCGAGCGTCGACGCGAGCGCTGCGAACGCCTCCGCGTACTGCTCGTCGCCGAGGTCACCCGTGCCGGCCCACGCGTCGAAGTCGGAACCGAAATCCCGAGGAGAAACCAGCAATCGGTCGAGGCTGGAGGCGAAGGTCAGGCATCCGACGATCGCGACGACGCCGATGGTCGCGCTGAACAGCGTCGACCGCGCCGACACGGCAGCCCGGCCTCCGCCCGGCTCCAGAGCGAGCCCCACTCCCAGAGCGACGGGAGGTTTCGCACTCCGGACCCTCAGCCACGAAGCGAGCCGAGAGGACCGACGCGGTCGGCCAGCCGTCGCATCAGCGCGTCTCGTGAGCACGGTGGCGATCACTACGAGGCTCGCCGTCATCGCACCCGCTCCACCGATCAGAACGAACGCATCGACGTCGAACCCGCGGGCGGGCTCGGCATCGCGGGCCAACCCCAACGGCATCAAGGGGGAGATGAGCGTCGCCGTGATGACGGCAACAACCGACCCGGCCGTAGCAACGGTTGCCACACGAACCCCGTCGACCAGGAGTCGATCCCGGCGCGTCGAACCGAGCGCACGCAACGCCGTTGCGTCCGCAGCCAGGCTTGCGGCACGCCGGCTGAGTGCCTGCCCGACGGCGAGGCAGATGCCGATGGCCACCACCGCGGCAACCACGCCCAGCGCGACCACCTGCGGTCGGATCGCACGACGCATCGTGTCGGCATCGGAGCTCAGCGTCTGGAAGTCGATGATCGCTGCGGGGCCCACCTTGTCACGCACTCGTCCGATGAAGGCGTCGATGTCGGGGCTGCCGCCACTGAGGCGAACCGCTGTACCGGTGAACCCCGGTGCCAGTGGAAACCGCTCGGAGAACGCACGGGTCAGGTAGAGGGCATCGAGCTGAGCTCCCGGCACGACGTCTGCCGGGGTCACGCCGATCCCGACGAGCCGCATCGGGACGTGCGTACCGATCGTTCCAGCGGCCGCGAGGCGTTCGATCGCAGCCGCGTCCTGGGCCTCCGCGGTGAGTTCGTCGGAGGAGACGACGGTGACCTCCACCGAATCACCCACCCGCAACCCTGCGGTAGCCGCCCCCGACGGGTTGGCGAACAGCTCGTCGGGTTCTGACTGATCGGGGAGCCGCCCCTCGTTGACGACGGGACGGTCGACCTCATCGATCCACACCGAGCCCGGGCCCGGTGCCAGCACAGCCGCTTCCTTGACCTTCCCGTCGATCAGCGCGAGCACGCCGTGAGCCAGGGTCACCTCCTCGACGCCATCGATCGCTCGCAGCACGTCGGGTTTCACCAACTCGGCGGTCTCCTCGTCCTCCGCGTTGACCAGCACGTGGGATGCGTTCGTCGCGTCGACGAGACGATCGAACGCGCTCGTTCCCCGGCGCGCTCCGGCCGCCGACACCAGGGCGATTCCACCGACCAGCCCGAACAGCAGCGCCATGCCGACGACGAACCGCCACCCGCCGTGCCGAAACTCGGATCGGAACCGGTAGAGCGCGGCGGTCATTCGTCCACCCGAAGCCGCCGCGCCGGAACCGGGGTTGTCCGCCACCACATACCGACAGTCGAGCGGATCGGGGCCACCACCGAAAGGGTGCTAGCACCCGCGCCGCGTTCGTGGTCCCCTCACGGGGACCACGACTCGGCCATCCGACTCGCCCAGTCGGCTTCGTTTCACCGGACCTAGTCGTCCCGTGTCGGGCGGCTTGGGCGGGTGGTGCGGGGCCGGGCCCGCCCCCCACGAAGCCCCGCCCTCGGTTTGTGGTCATGGAACGACCTCACAGGTCACTTCGTGACCACAAAACATCCAGCGGACAGACCTGGCGCCTGCGCATTCGCGCCCGGCCCGCGCCGGTTGCGAAAGCGGTCGACGCGGTGAAGCAAACACCCGAATCGTCGGCACCCCCCAATCTGCCCGCGTCCCCGGCGCCGAGTCCGCGCGATCGCGGTACGCTCGGCCGACGACGGCCGCCCCACCGGGGCGGAACGCTGCGAGGAACGAGCCGAGGGGGCCGATGGCCGATCGGGACGACGCCGAACATGCAGCCGGGTCCGAGACCCGCCAGTGGGTCCGCGTCCCACGACCGACCATCCACGCGGGGAACGTCACGACGGTGGTCGCGGGCGGTCGCGCTGTGTGCGTCGTCCGCGACGAATCCGGGGGTTGGTCCGCGCTCGACAACCGCTGCCCGCACCAGGGCGGCCCGCTGGGCGACGGCCAACTCGACGACGGCTGGCTCATCTGCCCCTGGCACGCCTACCAGTACGACCCCGAGACCGGTGAACCACCCCCGGGCTTCCTCGACGCAGCGACGCCCTACACCGTCCGCGCTGTCGACGACGACATCGAGATCGAGCTGCCCACTGTCGAGACCCGACCCAGCCTCATGGACCAGGTCGTCGACGTTCTGTGCGAGTGGGGCCTCGACGCCGTGTTCGGGATGGTCGGCCACTCGAACCTCGGCATGGCGGACGCGCTCCGTCGCGCCGAGGCCGACGGCCGCCTGACCTACGTCGGCATCCGCCACGAAGGCGCCGCCGCCTTCGCCGCGTCGGGCTACGCGAAGTTGACCGGGCGACCGGCCGCCTGCTTCTCCATCGCCGGGCCTGGCGCCACCAATCTCCTGACCGGCCTCTGGGATGCCAAGGTCGACCGGGTTCCCATCCTCGCGCTCACTGGCCAGGTGCAGACGCAGGTGATCGGACCGGGCACGTTCCAGGAGGTGCCGCTCGAGAAGGCGTTCGGTTCGGTGGCGGAGTACGGCCAGACCGTGCTCTCGCCGGCGAACGCCACCGAGTTGGCGGCGCTCGCGATGAAACACGCGATCGTGCAGCGCGACGTCGCGCACCTCGTCCTGCCCGACGACGTACAGGAACTGCCCGGCGCGGACGATCCGCCGCACCGCCCCGTCGCTGGTCGGCTGGCAGCGACCGGTATTGCGCCGCCCTCCGACGAGTTGGCGCGTGCCGTCGCACTGCTCAGAGCAGCGACGCGGCCGGCGATCGTCGTCGGCAACGGAGCGCGCGCCCACCGCGACGCCGTGACGGCCCTCGCCGAGCACCTCGACGCGCCGGTCATCTCCACGTTCAAGGCGAAGGGCACGTTCCCCGACGACCACCCGCTCGGCTGCGGTGTGCTCGGCCGGTCGGGCATACCGGTGGCCAGCCAGACCGTAGCGAAGGCCGACTGTCTCCTCGTCCTGGGTGCGTCGTTCTCCAACCACACGTCGATCCCCACGTGGGTTCCCACGATCCAGGTCGACCTCGACCGGATGATCCTCGGCAAGTTCCACCCCGTCGAGGTCCCGCTGTGGGGCGACATCGCCCGCACCCTCGAGCTGATCCGAGCCGCGGTCCCCGCGGCTGACCGACCGGAGGTCCGCCAGGAGATCGCGACCCGCTGGAAGCGCTGGCGCACCCAGAAGCAAACGAAACAGGGCCTCACCGACGCGCTGGGACGCCTTCACCCCGCTGAGATCTTCGCCGTGCTCGGGGAGCTGGTACCGAGCGACGCCGTCATCGCCGTCGACGTCGGCAACAACACCTACAGCTTCGGGCGTTACTTCGAATGTCGAGGTCGCCAGGACGTGCTGATGTCGGGCTACCTCGGCTCGATCGGTTTCGCGCTGCCGGCCGCGCTGGGCGCCTCGGTGGCGGTGCGCCGGGCCGGTTCCGCCCGGAAGGTGGTGTCGATCTCCGGCGACGGAGGTCTCGGGCAGTACCTCGCCGAGGTCACCACCGCCGTCAAGGCGGGGTTCCCGATGACCCACGTCGTGTTGGACAACGGCGAGCTCGCGAAGATCAGCCGGGAACAGCTCGGCGCGATCCGACCGGTCTGGCAGACGACGCTCGTCAACCCCGACTTCGCCGCATTCGCCGAGTCCTGCGGCGCAGTCGGATTCCGGGTCGCCACAGCGGACGATCTGCGCCCGGCGCTAGAGGCCGCGCTCGCTATCACCGATCGCCCGAGCCTCGTTTCGATAGCGGCGTCGAACCGCGACGTCTGAGCGTGAAGGAGCCGCCCGTTGAAGACACCCCAGTCGATCCGACCCCGCGACCTCGGCATCGACGCCGACGGCTGGGTCGACGTGTGCGCACTCGAAGACATCGGTGATCAGAGCGGCCACGCCGTGGTCATCCGGGGCACCGATGTCGCGGTGCTCCGAGACGGCGACACCGTCTACGCGCTCGAAGGCACGTGCCCACATCGTGGCGGGCCGATCGCGGACGGCCAGGTGGTCGACGGCAAGGTCGTCTGTCCCCTGCACCTGTGGGACTTCGACCTGGCGACGGGCATCTCGCCGTTCGATCCCCGCGACTCGCTCGCCCGATACCAGGCCCGAGTGCGGGAGGGTCGCGTCGAGGTCGACGCCAGCAGCGTGCCACGCGGGCCCGGCCGACCCGACGTGTACCTCGGGCCGTGGATCCGGCGCGGCTCGGTGGACCGCGGCATGTACGGGGTCCACCACCTCGCCGACGGCATGCAACCGTTCGTGGAGGCGATGGGGTCCGAGCGCTTCGAGCCATCGCTCGACCGGGGGCGCCGATACGCGTCACTCGACGACGTCGTCTTCCTCCCCGCCCAGCTCGCCCGCCTCCCACTTCTCGACGAGGAACCGGTCGACACCTCGGTCCGGCTCGGTACCAGAGCGGCCCGACCGCTCCACCTCGACATCCCCCTCGTCGTCTCCCACATGAGCTTCGGGGCGCTGTCACGGGAGGCCAAAGTCGCCCTCGCCACCGGCGCGAAGGCAGCCGGAACCGCCATCTGTTCGGGTGAGGGCGGGATGCACCCCGACGAACGGGCCGCCGCTGGGGCCTACGTGCTGGAGATGGCGTCGGGGTACTTCGGGTGGACCGACGCCGCCATCGCGCAGGCGGACGCGGTCGAGATCAAGATCGGTCAGGGCGCGAAGCCGGGCCTGGGTGGGCTGCTCCCCGGCCCGAAGGTCACCGAGGAGATCGCCGCGGTGCGCGGCATCGCCCCCGGCCAGACCAGCCACTCCCCCTCCCGCTTCCGCGACATCGACTCCGTCGCCGCCCTCGCCGAACGCGTCACGGCGATCCGGATGGTGAATCCCGGCATCCCCATCGGCATCAAGATCGCCGCCGGACGAGTAGCCGACGACGTCGCCGCAGCCGTCGACGCGGGAGCCGACTACCTGATCATCGACGGCCTCGGCGGTGGGACCGGCGCCGCTCCCGTCCACGTCAAGGACCACGTCGGGATCCCCAGCTGGGTGGCCCTTCGCACCGCGAGGTCGTGGCTCGATGCTCACGGTCATGCCGACGTGCAGGTCGTCGTGACCGGCGGGTTCCGGGCGCCTGACGAGATGGCCAAGGCCATGGCTCTGGGCGCGGACGCGGTGGCGCTCGCGACAGCCTCGCTGATGGCGATCGGCTGTCAGCAGTACCGGGCATGTCATCGAGGAACCTGCCCGGTCGGGATCGCCACCCAGGCGCCGGCGCTGCGAAGCAGACTCGATCCAACGGTGTCGGCGGAGCGGCTCAGCACATTCCTCACCGCTGCGACGATCATGATGACCGACTACTGCAGGATCACCGGCCGTCGAGCGCTCCGAGATCTCTCCCCCGACGATCTGACCGCACTTCGGCCCGAGGTGGCCCGACTCCTCGATCTCGACGTGATGGGTCCAGCCTGTTGAGCACGATTCCCCACGACAACGGTGATCGCGCCCGAGCCTCCTACGCCGACACGTTCGGGTAGGGCAACCTCCTGGGCCTTTGGGAGAGCGCGGGCTGAGCCTCTACCGGACCTGAAACCTGTCGACGGCGCCGTAGAGTCGGCTATCGAACGACTGGAGGGACTATGGCATCAGAGGTGAAGGGACCGGCGTCCTACTTCCCGTCGATCGAGCGAACCTACGGCAGGCCGATCGACGACTGGCTCGAGTTGGTGCGCTCTCGTCCGAATGAAGGGCACATGGAGAGCGTCGCGTGGTTGAAGTCCGAGCACGGCCTCGGGCACGGTCACGCCAATGCCATCGTCGCGTTCGTTCGGGCCAACCAGTAGTTCCCCGATCACCGATGACCCAGCTCCTCCGCGTCCAGAACTTCTTCCTCTCCAGCGACGGTTTCGGTGCCGGCGAGGGCCAGACCCTCGAGCGTCCCTTCGGGCACGCTGATCCGGCAGCGCTGGCCTCCTGGGCCGGCGCGACGGCGAGCTGGCCGAACCGCACCGACCCCGGCGGCACCCGTGGCCTCGACGACTACTTCACCCGCGACTTCACCAACAACATCGGCGCCGAGATCATGGGCCGCAACAAGTTCGGCCCCCAGCGGGGTCCCTGGGTGAACCACGATTGGCAGGGATGGTGGGGCGACGTCCCTCCGTTCCACACCCCTGTGTTCGTGCTCACCCACCACCTCCGACCGAGCTTCACCCTCGACGACACCACCTTCCACTTCCTCGACGCCACACCGGCCGAGGCGCTCGCCGCCGCCCGTGACGCGGCCGGCGGCAAAGACGTTCGCCTCGGCGGCGGTGTGCACACCGTGCGGGAGTTCCTCGAAGCCGACCTCGTCGACACCATGCACGTCGCGGTCGCACCCATCGAACTCGGCCGGGGGGAACGCCTCTGGAACACCCCCGAGGATCTACTCGACAGGTTCCACCTCGAAACGATCCCGAGCCCGAGCAGCGGGGTCGTCCATCACGTGTTCTGGCGCCGCTGAACCGGGCGCGCCCGACGCAGCGACTCCGCCGGGAACCCCGAGAACGACTACTCGGGGATGTGACACACAGCCTCGACGTTGTTGCCGTCAGGATCGCGAACGAACGCACCGAAATACCCAGGGTGGTACTCCGGCCATTCCTTCGGCTCGTGGAGGACCTCCGCGCCGACGGCGACCGCAGCCTCGAAGAACGCGACCACCGCAGCTCGGCTACCGGCCACGAAGGCGATGTGGTCTTCGCGCCAACCGGTGTGGCTGTCCGAGAGCGGACTCAGCCAGAAGTCCGGCACCGGTGGCACCCCGTACCCGATGACGCCGTCGTGCGGCTCCATCAACCGCTTCCCTCCGAGCGGCTCGAGCACCCTGTCGTAGAAGGCTGCGCTTGACTGAACGTCGTTGCACTGAATTCCGATGTGGTCGATCATGCCCCCGATACTTGCCGATGTGTGGACCGAGGGTTCGATGCTCGGCGAGCGGACCCGAGCGCTAGCGACGCCTGTCTGTACGACACCACGGCGGACGAACTTCAGGCTCAGCGGTGAACACCGGCCCGTTTCAGCCCGAAGTTCGGGGCGGGCGATCACCGTCCGATCTCACCAGGTGAGGTTGAGCACCTGCCGCATCGTCGCTTCGAACGTCCGAGCGATTCGGGCCGTCGCTTGAGAGCGGGTGCCCGTCTCTGGCGAACGTCGTTCGCCTCCTCAACTAGCGCTGTCAGCGAGGATGCGTTCCAGGGTTCGACGACCCATCGCGCTCATCGACGGATTCGAATGCTCGTAGTACCAGACAGCACCCATCGACTGCTCGAAAGCCCAGGCCTTTCCTCGTTCCCATTCGAGAGCACCTGGTGCTAGCGCCTCTCGGAACACTTCGCGGCGCTCGTCGTCAAGGAGATGCCATGCCGCTATGAGGTCGAGAGCCGGGTCGGCCGGTCCGAAGCCTCCACAGTCGAGGACGCCGACAAGCCTGCCATCGGCCACCAGCACGTTGCTCGGTGTGAGGTCGCCGTGCGACATCACATCTTGGGCCGACCGCGGCAGGCCCACGAACTGATCCCACCGGGCGGACAGTCGCGGCACGTCTAGGAGGCTCCGGCTCTTCTTGAGGCACTCCTGAACCCATGCGTCGTGGTCGCGCAGATCACCACCCCGACCGCTGCGGCCGAAACTGCGACCGATCGTATCGACCGAGCGAAGAGCTGTGATCAACTCGACGATGTCGAGAGCCAACCGCGTGCTCGCTGCGCCCGAGCCGTCCTCGGCGACAGTGCCCGGGAGCCACGTCTGAATCACCCACGGGAGCGGATAGCTCTCGCCTGGTTCGCCGATGGCCACCGGCTGCGGTCCTGGGAATGGCGAACACCGTGAGAACTCGGCGCTTGCCGAGGCCTCGACTTCCAGTGCCTCCCACTCCACCCCGGGGTTTCTACGCCGTAGCGGGAAGCGAGCAGCGAGGTCCTCGCCGATTCTGAAGATCGCGTTGACGGTGCCGCTCGACTCCACCTTCAGGATCGGCTCGCCGCCGAGTTCGGGGAACTGGTTCTTCAGCAGCGAGCGCACGACGGGTTCGGACACCTGGATTTCATCGTCGTGCATCGCCACGGCGACGATCCTCCCACGAGGCTTGGGCGAAGGATGCGTCGATGGACCTCGAACGGGTGCCGACACCCAGGACCACCAAGACCCATGGCGACGACGTCCTCACCATCGACACGGCAGCGGCGTACCTCTCCCCTGCTCCCACTGCTCCGCGGCAACGGTTCCTATGCTGCGGTGATGGCCGGAGTCGACGACGTGCCGAAGCTCCTGGTTCGCGACGCAGCGGCGTGGCGCGAGTGGCTCACCGACAACCACGACACCGCCGAAGGCGTGTGGCTGCGCCTCGCCAAGAAGGGCGTCACGAACCCGACCTCGCTCGTCTACGACGAAGCACTCGACGAGGCGCTGTGCGTCGGATGGATCGACGGAATCAAGCGGAGCTTCGACGACACGACCTTCGTTCAGCGGTTCACCCCGCGTCGCCCGAAGGGGGCGTGGTCGGAGCGCAACGTCGGCCACATCGAACGACTGACCGCCGAGGATCGCATGCAACCGGCCGGCATCGCAGAGGTCGAACGGGCCAAGGCCGACGGCCGTTGGGCAAAGGCCTACGCCGGTTCGTCGACCCGAGCGGTGCCCGAAGACCTCGCCGCGGCCATCGCCGCGAACCCCAAGGCCACGGCGATGTTCGAGATCCTGACAAGCGCCAACCGGTTCGCGCTCATCCACCGGCTCGAGGACGCCAAGCGACCCGATACCCGAGCCCGGCGGATCGAGAAGTTCGTCGAGATGCTCGCCATCGGCGAGACGATCTACCCGCAGAGCAAAACGTTGGAGAAGTGAGCCAGAGGATTCTGGCCCCAGTCCGAGAAGTTGTACCGAAGGAGCCGGCAGCGGTCGCCTGAGGTACAACTTCGCGGCCCGATCAGACCGAGGTCACCAGGTGAGGTTGAGCACCTGCCGCATCGTCGCTTCGAAGGTCTCGTCGTCCATCGTGGAACGCACCGACAGCACCATGTCGGCGTCCGCCCCGACACGCACCCTGAACGGCGTGGCGGGGTCGTCGAACGCGTCGGCGATCGCAGCGGCGACCACCTCGGGGCCGGGGCGGACCGCTCCGGCGACCTGGTCGTCGGCGCCGTCCCACTGGCGGCGCAACTCGTCGTAGACCGCCAGATGGTCTCCGTGGGATACGCGCTCACGGCCGGGGTCGTAGGCCGGACCCGAGGCGATGTACCCGGGCTCGATCAACACCACCCGGATACCGAAGTGGCCGACCTCGTAGCGCAGCACCTCGGAGAACCCTTCGAGCGCGTGTTTCGACGCGCAGTACGCGCCGCCGAACGGAATGCCGATTCTGCCCTGCACCGACCCGACGTTGACGATCACCCCGCCGCCCCGCTCGCGCATCGGAGCAATCACCGCCTGCGACACCATCACCGGACCGACGACGTTCGTGTCGAGCACCCGGCGCAACACGTCGATCGGATAGTCCTCGATCGGACCCGGCTCACTTACGCCAGCGTTGTTGACGACCCCGTCGAGGTCGCCGGCCTCGCCGACCGCGGCGGCCACCGACTTCTCATCGGTGACGTCGAGGGTCACCCGGGCCGCGACATCGAGGTCGTCGAGCCGTTCCACCCGACGCGCTCCGGCGACGACTTCGTGACCGCGTTTGGTGAGCTCGACCGCTGTCGCTCGCCCGATCCCCGTCGCGGCCCCGGTGACGAGGATCCTCATCGCGCCCGCAGCTCGCCGTGGTCGATGACGGTGATATCGGTGAGGTCGATCGTGTCGTCGAAGTGGCGCACGCTGAGTGCGGCGAGCGCCTCGTCGGAGATGTACATGGCCTCGGGCGGGTTCTCACCGTCGCGACTGCGGACGAACTGCTTGTCGTTGCGGAGGTACGGCCGGTAGAAGTCGAGCGCGTCGTCGAGCATCGCGTCGAGTTCGCGTAGCTCGGCACGGTCTTCGATCAGGTCGAGGCGAAGGCGATCGATGGAACTCTCGGGTCCGACCCGAGCCCTTTCGAGGGTCACGGGGAACGGGTTGGTGAGGTGGAAGTAGCGGCCCGCCTCGTCGGGGTCGTCGGCGAGCCCCACCGCCTCCGCGACGAGCAGGTCGATCGGTACGAGGTTGAGCGAGGACTGAGGCTCCAGGAACAGCTGGACTCGGTTGTTGTCGAGGTAGCCGGCGGTCTCGGCTTCGACGAGCCGGCAGAACTTGGCGAGCCCACGGAGGAATCCGTAGTAGCCGCTCGACGACGTCGACCGGTACGTCGACATGTTGCCCACCACGATCGACGGTCGCATGATTCGCACCCGATCGAGGTCTCCTGAACGCTCGATCACGAGGTCCTCACCCTGCCGCTTGGACACCTCGTACCAGTTGTTCGGTTCGAAGGTCGGGTCGTACGCCTCCTCGTGCACCTCGCCGGTCCGGACGCCGGCGACGTAGGCGGTGCTGATGTGGTTGACCTCGGCGACGCCGACATCGGCGACCGCGTCGAGCAGGTGCCGGGTACCGTCGACGTTCGTGCCGAGGATTTCCTCCTTGTGGCGGTCCTCGTAGCGGAGTGATGCGGCCGAGTGCCAGCACTCGTCGACGTGCTCGGATCGGAGCATCGCCCGACCATCATCGGTCAGGCCGAGACCCTCCGCCATGATGTCGCCGTCGACAGGAACGAGGCGGTCGAGGCGGTCGCGAACCTGATCGAGCACGCCTGCCGCCTCGGCCGCTGCGGTCACCGCTGATTCGAGGCGCTCGCGCACGTCGCCGTTGGGGCGGACCACGCAGAAGATACGCTCGCGATCCTGTTGCAGCAGCTCGACAGCAAGACTGCTTCCGATGAAGCCGGTGGCGCCCGTGAGCAGAGCAGTCCGAGGGCTGCGACGGGGCGACGGACCTGGGGAACTCACGTGGGAACACCTCACGGGTCGACGGAGTCGCCAAAACTAGCCGGGCAGACCCGGCATTCTCGATTCCGACGACGACGGCCGTGGGCCGCTGCTGGCATCGGTCTGCGAGTCGTGCAAGTGTGGTCGGCCATGACAGCGCCTGGCACCCGACGGGCTCCGTTCACCGAACGGACCGTCGCGATCGCGTTCGAGGGCTTCGTCCGGGCATCGTTGCGCACCCACATCCGAACAACCGTCATCGGCCGGGAGAACCTCCCCACGAGCGGCGGTTTCGTCATCGTGAGCAACCACTCGTCCCACCTCGACGCCGTGGTCCTCATGCACCTGTGCGGAGGACGTTTCGGCCGTTTCCACCTCGCTGCGGCGAGCGACTACTTCTTCGGGATGGGGCCCAGACAGCCGGGCGGACCAAAAGCGTCGAAGTTCGGGTTGATCCTCCGATCGGCCCTCAACCTCGAGCCGATGCCCCGTCGCCGCGAGGGCGGGGAGACCGCCGATCGCGAGGAGGCGATCCAGCGGGCGTTCGCCAACCTGCGGGCAACGTGTCGGCGCGGCGACGTCGTCGTCTACTTCCCCGAGGGTTCCCGTTCGCCCGATGGCACCATTCGGCACTTCCGCAGCGGTATCGACGAGTTGGCCGCCGAGCTGTCCGAACCGGTCATTCCGGTTCACATCGAGGGCGCACACGCGCTGTGGCCAAAGGGCAAACGGTGGACTCGGCGCGGGGAACTCACCGTCACCATCGGCAAGCCCATGCACTCGTCGGGCGGCCCCGGCGAACGGCCGGTGAACGAGTCGCTCGCCGCACGGCTCGAATCGGAGATCCGTCGCCTCGGCGGCCTACCGACCCCCATCAAGGAGGCAACGATGACAACCAATCAGGTGGAGCACATGAAGTGGTGGGGTTGGGGCGACGAGAACGTTTCGTTCACCCACACCGACAAGCCCGAGCTCGGCCCGTTCATCCGCGAGCAGATCGAGATCGACCTCGACGGCCGGCAGGCGAAGCCGATCGATTTCGACGCTCTCGACATCGCCGAACCGATCGTCTCCGACGAGTTCGCGGCCGCCCTCGGCGCGGTGCTGCGAGCCGACCAGATCACGTCCGACCCGATGGAACGCGTCGTCCACACCTACGGCAAGAGCCTGCGAGATCTGGTGCGCATCCGCCGCGGCGACCTCGGCCGGCTGCCTGACGTCATCGTGTATCCCGAAACCGAGGACGAAGTGAGCGGGATCATGACGGCTGCACTCGCCCACAACGCGGTCGTGATCCCCTTCGGCGGCGGAACCAACATCTCTGAGAGTCTCGAGCCACCGCGTGGCGAGCAGCGCACGGTCCTGTCGGTCGACATGCAGAAAATGGATCGGGTCATCGAGATCGACTCCGTCGCACGGACGGCTCGGGTACAGGCGGGCGTGTTCGGCCCCCACCTCGAAGAGCAGCTCAACGCGAAGGGCTGGACCCTGGGGCACTTCCCTGACAGCTTCACCTACTCCACGCTTGGCGGCTGGATCGCGACCCGTTCGTCTGGCATGCAGTCCGACAAGTACGGCGACATCGCCGACATCACCAAAGGTCTCCGCGCCGTCACGCCCGCAGGAGTGCTCGTCACCAGGTCACTCCCCTCCAAGTCGACGGGCCCTGACGTCAATCAGATGATGATCGGCAGCGAGGGGCGCCTCGGCATCATCACCGAGGCAACGGTGCAGGTGCATCGTCAGCCCGAGGTCCGCAAGATTCTCGGATACCTCTTCCCGAACTGGGAGACGTCGTTGCGATGCATGGCGGAGATCGCCGAGAGCGCCGCGACCCCGTCGGTCACCCGCGTGTCGGACCCCAACGAGACCAAGTTCTCCTTCGCAACCAAGAAGGCAGGCGGCCTCAAGGGCAAGTTCGAGTCGGTGGCTCTCAAGCAGTTCCTCACCCGGGTCAAGCACTATGAGCTCGACGACATGTGCCTGAGCTTCATCGGCTACGAGGGCGACGAGCGACACGTGAAGCTCCAACGCAAGCTCGTCGGCGAGATCGTCTCGAAGCACAACGGCGTCTGCGTCGGATCGAGTCCTGGCGAGATGTACGACCAGAAGAAGTTCGACACGCCCTACATCCGGGACCACCTGCTGAACTACGGAGGCCTCGCGGACGTGTCGGAGACGTCCGCTCCGTGGAGCCAACTACTGCCGCTGTACGAGGGCGTCAACGCCGCCGCGAAGAAGGCGTTCGCCGAGATCGGAGTCGCTGGCTGGATCATGTCGCACCTGTCGCACTCGTATCACTCGGGCGCGTGCCTCTACTTCACGTTCGCGTTCCGTGAGGCCGGAACCTCCGACGCGCTCGAGCAGTACGACGTCGTCAAGAACGCGATCCAACAGGCGTTCATCGACTTCGGCGGCACCTTGTCACACCATCACGGTGTCGGCCGGGCGCACTCGGCATGGCTCGAACAGGACATCTCGCCGGCCGGCGTCAGCATCGTGCGGGCCCTGTTCGACGGTGTCGACCCCGAGCACCAGCTCAATCCCGGCAAGATCGTCGAGTAGCGCCTATCGTGATAGCGTCAACGCGGTCAAACGAGGGGGGACGTTGATGTCTGCACGACAGTTTCGAGCACGTAAGTCTGTGGCGCCGCTGGTGTTGAGCGCACTCGCGCTGGTGGGCGCCTCATGCGCAACGGAGCCGGAGGCTCCCTACTACGGCATCCACTTCTACCCACCGGCGTACAGCTACGTCGGTCGTCAGCACACGCCGACGGCTACTGCGACGTCGGGCCTTCCTGTGACGCTGACGCTCGACGCGTCGAGCACGGGCTGCACGTTCAGCGGCGGCGTGTTGAGCTTCGACAGCCTCGGAACCTGTGTGGTCAACGCCAACCAGCCGGGCGACGCTACGCACCCGGCCGCCCCTCAGGTACAGCGGTCGATCTCGATCGTTCCGTGCCCGCCGATGCGTGCCGGCCTCTGGACCAGTCCGCTTGGCCCGTACGCCAACGTGAGCGTGAGCGGGTCGACGTTCTACGGCACCGCCAACCTCACCGCGCTCGGTTTCGGCGTCCACCCGTTCGCGGGGACGGTCAACTGCGAGGTCGCCAGCATGACCCTCAATGGCAGCCCAATCCTCGGCTGGTTGTCTCCTGATGGATCCACGTTGTCCAGCCAGTACAGCGGGGTCGACATCGTCCTCAACGCTCCGCCTGAACTGCCGGCGGAGTAGGGCAACGCCTCACGCCGGTTCTGTGATGCGAGGCCGCCCCTGTAGGGGCGGCCTCGCATCACAGAACGGGTGAGGGCGGAACGGGTGAGGTTCAACGCACTCGCGGTTTGGCCCGGTTCCCGCTCGAGAACACGGCCTGGCCTTCGGCCAGATTGTCGACAGTCATCGCTGGGGCCAAGAACAGGTTGCCCACGGCCTGGAGCTGTTGCGGGGTCAGGTCTCGTGCCGCCCAGATCGTACGGAGTGAGGCCTGTACCGCGGCCGGCGGGTTCGCAGCGATCGACTCGGCGAGCGCGACCGCCGTGTCCAACAACTGATCGGCGGGCACGACCTCGCTCACGAGGCCCATGCGTTGCGCCGTCTCGGCGGAGATCCGTTCGGCGTTGCCGGTGAGCGTCATCCTCATCAGCTCCCCGAACGGCATGCGCGCCGACATCAGGATCGGCTCGAACACGGCCGGCATCCCGTAGGTGACGTGAGGGTCGAAGAACGTGGCGTGTTCGGCAGCGATGATGATGTCGGACTCGCCGAGCAGGTAGAACGCTCCACCGCAGGCCATGCCGTTGACCGCCGCGATCACCGGCTTCCACAGCTCCTGGCTGCGCGGGCCGATGAGCTTGCCCGGGTCGTCGTAGGTGAAGGGGTCGAAGAAGAACTGATCCTCCGTCACCGGGATGTCGCTTCGGTCGATGCCGGTGCAGAACGCCTTGGGCCCCGCGGCAGTCAGCACCACCGCGCGGACTGTGTCGTCGGCCTTGATGGCTTGCCACACCCGACGCAGCTCGTCCTGCATGACCTCGTTGAACGAGTTGTGGCGATCGGGCCGGTTGAGGGTCACGACGGCGACGAAACCGCGCTGTTCGTACCACAGGGTCTCGAGTTCCACCGGATCAGCTCCTCTGTCGACGACGGCCGGACACTGTACCGCCGACCGCAAGAGACCTCGCAGCCCACCCTCCGCATCTAGGTTGGGATCGTGAGGCAGCTCGACACTCCGAAATGCCGATGACTGAACGAGACCCGGGTCCCCTCCGAATCGTTCTCACCGGCGGCCCCGGTGGCGGCAAGACCACCGCCGCCGATCTGTTCCGCCGCGAAATCGGCGACGACGTGGTCATCGTCCCCGAATCGGCCACCACGCTGTTCGCCGGAGGGTTTCCCCGATCACGCGATCCCGAAGCACAACGCTCCGTTCAACGGGCGATCTTCGAGGTACAGCGCAGCCTGGAGGACATCCAGGCAGCCGACTTTCCCGACCGGGTACTGCTGTGCGACCGAGGCACAGTCGACGGCGCCGCCTACTGGCCCGACGGCAGCGACGAATTCTTCGCTCGAATGGACACAACGTTCGACGCTGAGCTCTCCCGCTACGACGCCGTGCTGTTCTTCGAGACCGCGGCGGTCGGCGATGTCCGCATCGAGGGCGGCAACCGCTATCGCGTCGAGTCGAACACCGAGGCCATCGAACTCGATCATCGGCTGCGAGAGCTCTGGATGACACACCCGCGGTTCTTCCTGATTCCGCACCACCCCTCGTTCATTCGAAAGATCACCACCGGGTTGTCGATTCTCGAAAGCGTCGTCGCCCATCACCGCAGCCGGGAGACCCCATGACCGACCTTCCGATCACGCGACCCGACGTTCCGATCCTCACCTTCTACGGTGCCGCCGGCACCGTGACGGGAAGCCGGTTCCTCATCGACACGCCCCGGGCGCGGGTCCTCATCGACGCCGGACTGTTCCAGGGCCTGAAGGAGTTGCGGCTCCGCAACTGGGACCGCTTCGGCGTGCCGCCGGAATCGATCGACGCCGTCGTCATCACCCACGCTCACATCGACCACATCGGATACTTCCCCGTGCTCGCCCGAGACGGCTTTCGCGGGCTCGCCCACACGACCTCCGGAACCCGGGCACTCGCCGGGATCGTCCTTCCTGACTCCGGCCATCTGCAGGAGGAGGAAGCGGCGTACGCCAACCGGAAGGGGTATTCGAAACACCGCCCGGCACTGCCGCTCTACACCGAGGACGACGCAGTGCGCTCGCTCCGACGGTTTCGGTCTCATCCCTTCGACGAGGAGGTGGAGGTCGCTCCCGGCGTCTGGGTCACCTTCCGGCCAGCGGGTCACATCCTCGGTGCCGCCACCGTGACGGTTCGACTCGCCGACTGCGGAGATCGGCGCATTGTCTTCAGCGGTGACCTCGGCCGCCCTGGCCACCCGATCCTCCGGCCGCCCGCACCGGTCGGCCCTGCTGACGTCGTCGTCATGGAGTCCACCTATGGGAATCGCCTCCATGACGACACCCATGCGCTCGAACAACTCGGCGCTGCGATCACCCGCACCGCGGCCCGCGGTGGCACGGTGCTCATCCCGGCGTTCGCCGTCGACCGAACGGAGGTCATTCTGTTCCACCTCCGCGAGCTCGTCGCCGCAGGGGCCATTCCGGATCTACCGATCTACGTCGACTCCCCGATGGCCCTGTCAGCGCTGGCGGTCTATCGCGACGCCATCGAGCGGGGGGACGCGGAGATCGTCGACGGGCTCTCCGACCTCGACGATCCGTTCGATGCCGGGCGCGTCACCGAGGTCCGCGACGTCGAGGAGTCGAAAGCTCTCGCCGGCTTGCACGGGCCGGCGATCATCGTGTCGGCGTCGGGTATGGCGACGGGAGGCCGGATTGTCCATCACCTTCACCGTCTGCTGCCCGATCATCGCAACACGGTCATCCTCGTCGGATTCCAGGCGCCTGGAACCCGAGGCTGCCAACTCGCCGACGGAGCGACGGCAGTGAAGATGCTCGGCGGATACGTGCCGGTCCGCGCCGAGGTGGTCAACCTCGGCGTGTTCTCGGTCCACGCCGACCAGCAGGAGCTCATCAACTGGCTCGATACCGCCGAGCAGACGCCCGAGGTCGTGTACCTGGTGCACGGCGAACCGGACTCGTCGAGCGCACTGCACGACGTGATCGAACGGCGCGAGGGGTGGACCGCAGTGGTCGCCCGCGACCGGGAACGAGTTCGGCTCGACTGAGTTCCGGGTGTCATTCCACGAAATCGACCACCCGCGCCTGGGCCGCGTATGCGTCGCGGTCCGCGGCGCGGACGTACCCGGCGGCGATCGCATCGTCGAGCGACGACTCGAACGCTGCGAGGTAGGCGTCGCGTGATCCGTAGCGGGACTTCAGGGCGCCCCGCGGATAGGGGGTTGTCGAGCCGAAGAGACTGACCATCCGATCGTCGCCGCTTTCGGGGGGCGATGTCCCCGACAGCACCTCCGATGGCACGTCGACCGATGGGGTGCGGAGTCCGCCGAGCGCGATGCCGTCGAGGTCGCGGTGAATGAGCGCGACGTCGTTGCCGGGGACGATCTCGATCGGCGGGGCAGTGGGCGGTGGCGAGTCATGGTCTCCCGCCCAACGGATGAGATGCTCGAACGCCGCACAGGCGACGAAGTTGAGTGGCCCGGCATTCACCGGGTGAGGGCACAACGCGAAGTTACGGCCGACCAGATGGGCGTCGGCATGGGCGGTGCCGGCAACCTCCCAGATGCGGAGCGTCGGGGTGTCGGGTTGTCGAGCATGAGCGAAGCCCATCACCGGTCCGACGTCAGTTTCGGACTCGAGCACAAGAACCGGCACCTCGCAGTCGCGAAGGAGCACTCCCCCGCCGCTCCAACGCACCGACGGCGAGCCGTCGAGGCGGGCGGCACCCGAACCGCGACCGTGGATGAAGAACCCGTCATAGGCGTGGCGGATCGGCTGAACAGCGTTGACGAACGTTGTGAGGAACGCCGCTGACTGCGACTGCCCGGCCGCGAGCACAACGCCGACATCTGGGCCCACGACATCCTTCCCGGCGCCGGAGCGAAACGCCGACCCGATCTGGCCGAAGATGTCGAATGCAAACCGGTCGCCGGGGTGGTGGAGTGCGCCGTAGCGCTCGGGATTGGCGGCGACGATGCCGCCGCGCCGCTTCTCCTGCATCCTGGTTCCCGTGTCGAGGAGTTCCGACCCGCCGACGATCGCGCTGGCTTGGGCAGAGACACCGATCCAGGCCATCGCGGCGTCAGTGATTGCCGGTTCCAGGTACGCCCACTCGGGCGCAACCTCCACGGCGCTCACGTTCAACCACTCGACGACGACGTGTCCGCTCGCGTCGGCGCGATCCGCAGGACGTCGGACGACGAGACGCGTCGCGAAGTGGGCTTCGGCTTCGGGCGTAGTGTCCCACTGCCCGTCGAGGACCGCTGGATCGGTGGGGTCAACCGGAGCGAATGCTGTGGCCGTTCCCGAGACGAACCACTCCTCCTGGACGTACCCGGCGCGGTCGAGTCGCACCGCACGCGGGTCGATCGGGAGCGACGGCCGTCCGTTCGTGATCGGGCCTTCGAAACGCAGCATCGCCACATCTGATCGGGGCCGCCCCGCGTTCGCAACCGGCTCGGGACCGGCTCGCAACCTGGTCGGGACCGCGATCGGGACCTTGGGCACTGGAACTATGACGACTGAGGGCGCACGATTTGCTCATGGACTTGGAACGAGAGTCAGTCGATGACCAGTACCTCGCGGAGATCCTCGACGAGGAGTCCCGCGACGACCAGACCCCCGACGTCCACGTCGAGTTGATGGGACCCGACATGGGTGGGCCGTTCGACGACGAGGCGGAGCTCATCGGCTCGGACGAGTCCGCCGAGGGACCCATCTCCCCCGAGGACGCTGCTGTTCACCGCTTCTGACCGATTCGGTCAGCCATGAGCGACGACATCATCGTCTGCGAACAGCTCCGGAAGCGCTTCGGTCCGGTGGCGGCCCTCGATGGCCTCGACGTACGCGCCCAAGCCGGCTGTGTGGTCGGCTTTCTCGGTCCGAACGGCTCCGGCAAGTCGACAACCATCCGGATTCTGCTCGACCTCGCCCGGGCCGACTCGGGTTCGGTACGGGTGCTCGGCGAAGATCCGCGATCCGGGGGCCCCGAGCTTCGCCGGCGAATCGGTTACCTCCCCGGGGAGATGCGCCTCGACGACCGGCTTCGGGTGGACGAGACCCTTCGGGCTTGGGCCAGGATCCGAGGCAACGTCGACCCGGGAGATGCGACGCGACTGTGCGACCGTCTCGGGCTCGACCCGAGCCGGCACACCCGGACGCTGTCGACGGGCAATCGACGAAAGGTGGGCCTGGTGGGCGCGTTCATGGGCCGCCCTGAGCTCCTTGTTCTCGACGAGCCGACGGCAGGGGTCGATCCGTTGGTGCAGGTCGAGATCCTCGACCTCATCACCGAGTCACGTGCCGACGGTGCTTCGGTCTTCCTGTCGTCTCACGTACTGAGCGACGTGCAGCGGGTCGCCGACGAGGTCGTCGTGATTCGCGCCGGGCGTACCGTTGCGACCGGCGATGTCGACTCGCTGCGTCGCACGGCACGGCAGGAGTTCCGCGCGTGGTTCGACAGGCCGGCCCCGGAGGACGCTCTGCGCTCCGTCGTGACGGTCAGCGGTCTGGTGGTCCGGGACAACGAGGCGCACGGCGTGATCGAAGGCGATCCGGCCGCACTACTGGCGGTCCTCGCAGCGCACGGCATCACTCACCTGGTCATGCCGGAGCCAGACCTCGAACAGGCCTTCCTCGCGTTCTACGAGGCGGCATCGAATGAGTGAGGCGACCCGCGAGCTGTTCCTCGGGGCGGTCAGGACACTTCGGCGGTCGACGCTGTGGTGGAGTGTTGCGCTCTCCGGCTACGTCGTGCTCAACCTTGCGTTCTGGCCGAGCTTCGAGAACAGCGACATGTTGAAGAGCTTCGATGACATGGGCGCCATCATGGAGGCATTCGGAGCGAAGGACCTCGCGTCGCCAGCCGGGTACCTCGACGGTCAGGTGTTCGCGCTGATGCTGCCGATCCTGATGTCGGCGATGATGATCGCGGCGACGACGGCGATCACATCGGGAGACGAGGATGCCGGACGACTCGAGCTACTGCACGCGCTCCCGGTCAGCAGGAGCGCTCTTTGGCTCACACGATTCGCCGGCGCTCTGGTCATGCTTGCTGTCACGACAGCGATGACGCTGCTCATGCTGGTGATCTCGATCAGGGTCTTCTCCTTGGACGGAGTCGGCGTTGTCGACGTCGCCGGACCGCTCCTGGGGTCTGCTGCGTTGGCGATGTTCCACGGTGCCGTCGGCTTCGCTGCCGGGGCGGCCGGGTTGGCGAGGCCGCGGTCGATCACGACTGCCGTTGCCGTCCTCGTTGCCGGCTATCTCGTGGCGCTCGTCCTCCCGATCGCGAAGACGTTCGAATCCGCCCGCAACTGGTCGCCGTGGCACTGGGCGTTGGGGCAAGCCCCGGCGGTCGACGGGGTCAGTCTGGTCGGGATCGGCGGCCTCGTCGCAGCGGCGACAGCGATTGTGTGGGTCGGTAGCCTCGCGATCGAGCATCGCGACATCAGAACTGCCTAAACCGCCCGAACCGAGGACCGATGGTCACCTCGACACTCGTTTCGAAACCCCTCCCACACCCGCCCTGGCGACACCAGCCGCGCCTCATCGGTCGCATCATGGCCGACCCACGACCGGTCCTGGACGAACTGCGAGAGGGTTACGGGCCAATCGTCGGGTTGGGTGCCGGTCCCCTGCGCATGGCGATCGTCGGCGACCCCGTGGCGTTGCGCGAGCTCTTCGGCATGCCGACGGAGTCGTTCCGGTGGGGGCACCGATTCAACGTCCTCGGGTTCGTCGTGGGACACGACTCGCTCATCGTGAGCGACGGGGCCGACTGGGAGCGACGAAGGGGCGCCATCCGCGCAGGCTTCAGCCGCCGGCGGCTCAACGGCTGGATCGACACCATCGTGCGCCGGACCGACGCTCGCGTCGACCGTCTCATCGAGGAAGAGCTGATCTCGGGTGGGGCGGTCGTCGACCTCTACCCCATCGGCGCGACCCTGGTGCAGGAGATCGTCGTCCGAGCCATGTTCGGTGAGCGCCTCGCCAGCCGTGCGGCGGAGATCGCCGGGCTGTTCCGTAGCGCCCAGCACTACCTGGAGTCGCCCTTCTACCGGCAGCTTCCCCACCCGCTGCCGCTGGGGCACCGCGGCAGGGTCCGGGCCGACCTGAAGTCGCTGCGAAGCATCGTCGCCGAGGTACCGCAGGGGAAGCAGGGAGCGCAGCGACCGAGCCTGACCTGAAGGTGGCCGAGGCCATCATGGACGAGCGATGACCCGCTCGACCTACTCGGAGCGCTGGTCGCCGACGGCGCGCTCTCCGACGACGAGATCCGCGACCAGGTGATCACCCTGATGGGGGCGGGGCTGGACACGACATCCGCGTCGCTCGCCTGGATGCTGTGGTGCACCGTGCTCGCGGGACCCGATCTGTGGATGCGGCTGCGCGCCGAAGCCGACGACGTGCTGAGCGGCGAAGGACCCTTCGACGAAACCCATCTCGCACGTCTCGATCTCGCCGATCGGACGATGCGGGAGACGACCCGGCTGCACCCCGCCGGATCCTTCTCGCCGCGGATGGCGCACGTCGACGTGACCATCGGCGGCCATCGCATCCCGAGGGGGACGCTCGTCATGTGGTCGGCGCACCTCGCCGGACGCGACCCGGACGCCTGGCCCGACCCGACATCGTTCGATCCCGACCGCTTCGTCGACATGGCCCCGGAGCGCAAGGCGCTCGCGGACATCGCCTGGGTGCCGTTCGGTCGGGGCGTGCGCAACTGTGTCGGTTTCGCCCTGGCACAGATGGAACTCACCCTGATCATCGCCAGGCTCAGCCAGCGCCTCGACATCGAAGCCACGACGCCGACCAAGCCGCTCGCGGTCGGCATGGTGGTGAACCGTCCCGACGGTGGAGTGCCGATGCGTGTCAACCAGCGGCTCCATCGACCAGACGTGAGGCGGTGAACCGACCCCTGGCTTCGTCGCGACAGCCGGGTATGAGCATTTGGACGATCAAAGGACTCCGCCGCATCCTCCTCGCGTCGGCGATTGCGACCGTGCCGTTCGTAGCTGGTTGTGGGAGCGACAGCGATTCCGCCGCCGATGGGTTCGACCAGGACCGATGGTGTGCGACGGCGAAGCAGGTCGACGACCGTTTCACGTCCGTCGACAACTCCGACGACGAGTTCTCCGTGAAGCAAGCCGGCTACGAGGAGATCGGCGGGCTCCTCGACAGGTTGATCGACAACATCGACCAGGTGGACGCGTCGTCCCGCACCGAGGTCGAGGCAGCCATCGAGCGCGCCCACGAGTTGACCGACACGTTCGTAGCCGCATCTGACGAAGCCGAGGCGGGAGAGAAGCTCGAGACGTTCTTCAGCGAAGGCGAGTCCGTCGCCTCGCCGGCCGCGGCGAAGTGGATTCTCGACACTTGTGGCGTCGACATCGACGGCTGAAACCGCGGCACAGCACCGACAGCGCCACGGCAATGACGGCATGGATACGAGAGACTCACGGAAGGAGGTCGGCCTGTGGACCCACGGAGTGACGCCGAGTTGCTCGCGGCTGTCGCCGACGGCGACCGCGGTGCCCTTCGTGAGTTGCACGATCGCCACATGCCCTGGATCCAAGCCCGACTCCGGCGGCGTTGTTCGAGTCCCGACGCCGTGTCCGAGGCGATCCAGGACACGTTCGTCGCAGTCTGGAGGAGCGCCGGGCGATGGGATGGTCGTGGCGACCCGGCCGCCTGGATCTGGGGAATCGCGATCCGGCGCCTCATCGGCGTTCTCCGCACCAAGAGCCGCTGGGCGCGGGACCGCACGTGGACCGTTGAGGTCGACCAGGTCGCCGCTGCGGAGGAGCAGGTGCTCCTCGGCGTGGAGCACGGCGATCTGGCGGGAGCGTTGCGTTCCCTCTCCCCCGAACTCCGTGCCGTCGTCCAGGCGACGGTGCTCGACGGACTCAGCACACGGGAGGCGGGCCACCTACTCGGCATCCCGGCCGGGACCGTCAAGACCCGCATGATGCGGGCCCGGATCCAACTCCGAGGTGCACTCACATGAGCGAAACACAGTGGCACGTTCCCGACGAGGCGTTGCGCCGCTTCGTGGCGGACCCAGGCGCCGGCGACGGCATTGGGGCGGCCTCGATCGAAGCCCACCTCACCCGCTGCGCAGCGTGCCGCGAGACCGCCGCATCCTCGGTCGATCGGGCAGCGCTCAGCCGAAGCTGGGAGGCGCTGGCCGATCGCATCGACCGCCCGCGGGCCACAGTGGTCGAACGACTCCTCGGCCGCCTCGGCTTCGGATCATCGCTGGGCCGGCTGATTGCGGCGACGCCGGCGCTTCGCTGGGCCGGGTTGGCGGCGACCGCTGTGGTCGGCGTCGCGGCGGTGATGCTGTCCCGCTTCGCCGGCGCAGATGGACCGTTCCTGGTGGTGGCGCCGCTCGCGCCGTTGGCGGCGATCGCCGCGGCGTTCGTCCCCACAACCGAACCCGGGGGCGAGGCTTCGGTCGCCACACCGTTGTGGGGCGCCGGTCTGCTCCTCCGGCGGGCACTGGCGGTCCTGGCCCTCACGATCGGGATTCTGGCGCTGACGTCGCTCGCCCTGCCGGGCCTCGATGTTCGAGCGCTCGGTTGGCTCCTGCCGGCGGTGGCGCTCAGCTTCGGCTCGATCGCTCTCGGAACCTTCCTCCGCGTCGAGATCGCCGCAACGGGGCTCGCCTTCGCATGGGTGACGACACTGACCGTCCTGCGGGTGCTCGGAGGAGCCGGGTTCTCGGTCGCGGACTCGGCGCTCTTCGACGCCCGCGGTCAGTTCGTTCTGTTCGTCGTCACCGCGGTGAGCGCAGCCGTCGCGCTGACCCGCCGCCACCGGCTCGGAACCTTGGAGGTTTTCCCATGAATGCCGTCACCAACGTCACGGTCAACAACGTCGCGGTCAAGAGTGTGTCCAAGCGGTTCGGCGCCACCGTGGCGCTCGACGGGGTCGACGCGCAGTTCGGCCCGGGGGTGAACGGCCTGCTCGGCCCCAACGGTGCCGGCAAGACCACGTTGCTCCGCATCCTGGCGACCGTGCTCGCTGCCGACAGCGGCGATGTCGACGCGTTCGGCGTCGACCCGTCGACGGGGGACGGACGCCTCGCCGTTCGACGTCGACTCGGCTACCTCCCCCAGGAGCCGGGCTTCCACCGACATTTCAGCGCCTTCGACTTCGTCGACTACATCGCCATCCTCAAGGAATGGGCCGAGCGCCGGACGCGCCACGACGAGGTGCGCCGCGTCTTGACCCTCGTCGGGCTCGCGGACGTGATGCACAAGCGGATCTCGCAGCTGTCCGGAGGGATGCGCCGACGTGTCGGCATCGCCCAGGCCCTGATCGGGCGCCCCGACCTCCTCGTGCTCGACGAACCGACCGCCGGCCTCGACCCCGAACAGCGCCTGCGCTTCCGCGAACTGCTCGGAACCGAATCGGCCGGGGCGACGGTGTTGCTGTCGACCCACCAGACCGACGACGTCGCCGCGTTGTGCCAGCACGTCGTGGTGTTGCTCGCGGGTTCGGTCCGGTTCAGCGGGACCCCGACCGCGCTCGCTGCGCTCGCCGACGGACGGGTCTGGTTGGCCGACGAGCGGGACCCGCGTGCCGATCTGGCGTGGGTGACCGGTGACGGGCTCGTCCGACACGTCGGCGAGCCCCCGGCCCGGGCCCAACATGTGACGCCGACCGTCGAGGACGGTTACCTCGTGCTCGCCGGGCGGGCCGGTCACACCGGCGCCAGCGAGCCCGACCCGGCGGTGCGTGTGTCATGAGTACGGGTGTCATGAGGCGGCTTCGGGCACCGGTGCTCGCCGCCGTGTGGGCGGCGGCGGTCGGGAGCGTCGCGGTCGGCGGCGGCGGAACGATGGCCGCGGCGCTGCTGGCGACTGCGACTGCGGTGACGGCCGCAGCGCTCGCAACGCGGCAACGCGGTCGAGGTCGTGGTGGCACCGAGTCGCGCTGGTCGGCGCCCGGCGAACCGCGAGCCGCAGTGCCCGTCACCGCAGTGCCCCCCACCGGAGCGCCGGTTGTCGGAGCGCCGACTATCGGAGCGAGCGACCGCCGGTCTCGGCGGGCCGTCGCCCGGTCCATCGGCCGCTTCGAAGCGCGCGAGTTGGCGATCAACCCGTGGTTCGGGGCCGGCGTCGGAATCTGCGTCCTCGGACTCATTGCGTTCGCGTCGATCGCCGATCCCGAACCGACCGACCTGGCCGATGCCGCTGCTATGACGCCGTTCCTTGCCCACCCGCTCGTCGGGCTCACCATCGTCGCCGCCCACCGCAACGCGACGCGCTCCCAACGCGACAACACCACGGAACTCGTCGAGGCGTGTCCCGCCGACAACGGTGTCCGAACGGCCGGGTTCCTCCGAGCCGGTTGGGTGCCGGTCGTCGCTCTCGGTGCCTTCTTTGCCGCGTACCTGGTGATCGTTGCCGCAACGGGCCCGCGAGCCGGTGGATCAGGCGGAGCGGTGGCAATGGCGGCCGCTCACATCGTGTCGGGGTTACTCCTCGGCGCCGGAGGTGTTGCC
Organism: Microthrixaceae bacterium; assembly: GCA_019694615.1. Classification (GTDB taxonomy): domain Bacteria; phylum Actinomycetota; class Acidimicrobiia; order Acidimicrobiales; family Microtrichaceae; genus SSF14. Next base: position 32,286 of record JAIBBP010000104.1, read on the forward strand.
CTCGGGATCGCGTTGGCGCGGTGGGCGCGCCATTCGCTGGTACCGATCGTCGCCGTGGTCGCCGTCGGATTCGTTTCGCTGAGGCTCGGCGACGGGGCACCCGGCGAGTACCGACCACGAATGCTGCTGTCGACGTTCGGGCCGCTGTCCGACGAGGTGGTGCTGACGACGACCCAGGCGTGGGTCCATGTCGCGTGGCTCGCGGCCATCAGCGCCGCGACCGCCACGGCGGCCATGGTTGCGAGGGAGCGGGCATGACCATCGCCCTCGCCTCCATGCTGTTGGGGCTCGCCGGCGCCGTGGCCGGATGGCGGGCGCAGGGGGCGCGTCGGCGGGCGCTCCTTCCTGCGTTCGGCGCCGCTGGTGCCGTCCTGGTCGTCTGGTCGGTCCTGGGCCTGGTCGACGGGCAGGACGGCGATGTGCCGATCGTGCTGGTCGGGATCCCGATCGTCGCATTCGGGGTCGTCACCCTGGCGCGACGGTCGTCAACGGCTGCTTCCGACGCGTGGCACGCGTCGGAAGCAGCCGTCCTGAACGGAACGTTCGGCGGAACGCCCCCGCCGGCGGGCACTTGTGGCGTCGTCGCAGCGTTGGGTCGCGCCGAGTCCCGGGATCTGCTGCGCAGCCCGTGGTTCGGCGCCGGCATCGGCTTCTGCGTGCTCGTGTTCCTGCTGTTCGGGGTGGTGTTCGACCCCTCCATGACCGAGTGGGCGGCCTACGTCTACCTGGCCCACTGGTTCGCCCACCCGCTCGTCGGCATGACCGTGGTCGCCGCACATCGCGCCGTCACCCGGTCACGGCGAGACCACACCGACGAGCTCATGACGTCGTGCCCCGTCGACCGACGCACCCGCACTCTCGGCGTCCTGGCCGCCGCGCCCGTGCCGGTGGCGGTCCTGGCGTCGACCTTCGTGGCCCTGGGCATCGCCGTCGGAGCACACGGTGCCCACGGCCGGCTGGGCTTCGACGTCGGCGCCGAGATCGCGGCGGCCTTGGCTCTCGGGATCGGAGGTGTCGCCCTCGGGGTCGCGCTCGGGCGTTGGGTTCCGTTCGGGCTCGCGCCCATCATCGCCGTCGTCGCGGTGGCCTTCCTGACGCCCGGGATTAACACCGTCGGGACCGCCTGGCATCCGGTCACCGCGCTCTCGACCGCGCCGGCGGCCGAATCGATGGCCTCGATGTTCCAGGACCGGCCCGAGTGGTGGCACCTCCTGTGGATCTGCGGCCTCATCATCCTCGTCGGCGTGCTCGCGCTGGCGAAGGACCAGCGTGACCGAACGATCCTGCTCACGGCGCTGGCGGCGGTCGGACTGTTGACTGCTTCGGGCATCGGGGCAACACGCCCGATGGCACCGGAGTCCGCCGAACGGATCGCGGGGCTCGTTGCCCACCCCGAAGCGCACCAACGCTGCCGCTCGGTCGCAGCGCAGGTTCGGGTGTGCGCGTTCGATGGCGAAGACGACCTGCTGCATCGGGTCACCCAGCGGGTCGGCCCCGTGGCCCGGGCGCTGCCCACCGACATCGAGCCGCTCACCGTCCGGCAACGGCTCGACGGCGAGGTAGCCGCTCTCCCGCCCGAGGTGCGGCGGCAGTTAGAGGACGAGATCGAGGCCCCGTCCGACGAGGTGTCGATGGGGTTCGATGAGGTTGGCGACGATCCCGACGGCGTCGTCCGCGATCCCGGCTTCGACGTCGCGCTCACATCGTTGGGAATCCCACCCGAACCCGACGGGAAACTCCTCCCGACCGTGGTCGCCGGTGAGGCGCGGGGAGTGGTGGCGATCTGGGTTGGCACCCGGGGCCTCGACCCCGACGAACGCGCCCGAGCCAGCACCTCTCCCGCAGCAGGCGCCTCTTCCGATCCGTTCGCGCTGGGCTCGCTCGAAGACGTCGACGATCCGTGCGTGGCACCCGCGGTCGTCTGGTCGGCCCAGGATCTCGACGCGGCGAGATCGGTACTCGCGCTCGACGAGTCGCTGGTGGCCGCGGCCGTCACGGACGGATGGGACCGCTGGGCGGACCCGTCGACCAGCACCG
>JAIBBP010000124.1 GCA_019694615.1 Microthrixaceae bacterium
CCATGCCGGCACGCTCGATGACGAGCTGGCGCTCCTCCTCGTTCACGGGTCGCTGCACCTGATGGGCCACGATCACGCCGAACCCGGGGAACGTGACCGTATGTGGTCGGCTGAGCGACGTCTGCTCACTGAGCTCTGGCGCCCGTTTCCCCGCGATCCATGGGTGTCGGATTGATCGCCGTAGCGTTCACCGCGACCGACGGAGTTCTGCTCGGCGTTGTCGTCCTCCTCATCGTTCTGAGCGCAGCGATCGCCGTGGCCGAGACGGCGATAACCCGTATCAGCCGATCGCGGGCCCAGGCGCTCGCGGATCAGGGGCGAAAGCGGGCATCGATGGTGCTGGAGATCGTCGGAAACTTCGAACGCAGCCTCAACGCGATCTATCTGGTCGCGCTCGCGTTGCAGACGGTGCAGGCGGCGATCACCGGCATCGTCGCCTCGCGGGTCTTCGGCACGTGGGGAGTGGTCGTCGCCACGCTCGTCAACGTCGTGCTCGTGTTCATCGTCGCTGAGGCAGCGCCGAAGACCTGGGCTCTGCAACACACCGACAAGGCCGCGCTCGCGACGGCTCCGTTGATCATCGCCGTCGGTCGGATGTTCCGGTGGATCGCGGACGTGCTCATCTCGATCACCAACGTGATCCTGCCGGGCAAGGGTCTGGAGCAGGGCCCGTTCGTGACCGAGGAGGAGATCATCGCGTTGATGGGTGAGGCTGCGGAGGCCTCGGTCATCGAGGAGGAGGAGCGCGATCTCATCGAGTCGATCATCGACTTCGGGGACACGGTGGCCCGCGAGATCATGGTGCCGCGGACCGACATGGTGTCGTTCGAGGCGGCCTATCGCGTCGCTGACTGCGTCGAGATCGCGTTGTTCAACGGGCTCAGTCGATTCCCGGTCTACCGAGACAACGTCGACGACGTGGTCGGCATCGTGTACGCCAAGGACATGATGCGGGCCGAGCGCGACCAACGAGGCGATGACGAGGTCGAGTCGCTCATGCGCGCCGCGTACTTCGTCCCCGAGACCAAGCGTGTGGCCGAACTCCTGCGCGAGATGCAGTCACGGAGCACCCACATAGCCATCGTCGTCGACGAGTACGGCGGTACTGCCGGGTTGGTCACGCTGGAGGACCTGCTGGAGGAACTCGTCGGGGACATCGCCGACGAGTTCGACCAGGAGGTTGCGCCCGCGGAGGTACTCCCCGGCGGCGAGATCCTCGTGCACGACGCATCGTTCAACGTCGACGACCTGAACGACCGCTACGACCTGGCGCTGCCCGAGGGCGACTGGGATTCCCTCGGAGGGCTCGTCTTCTCCGAGTTGGGCAGGGTGCCGGTGGTCGGTGACGTGGTAGCGGTCGACGGGTACGAGCTCGAGGTGCAGACCGTCGACGGCCGGCGAGTGGGGCGTGTGCGCATCAGCGCTCTTGTGGCCGACGAACCGGCGAGCTCGGAATGACCCAGCCGCCGATGTTCGACGACCCGCTGGAGGGCGTCGACGACGAGATCGACGCGCCGGTGGGCGGTGACGATGACGATGTGGATGCCTTCGACGCTCAGGGTCGCACGATGTCGGTCGAGGAGTTCCTCGCTGACAGCGTCGACCAAGCCACGCCCGAGGGCTTCCGATCGGGTTTCGTGTCGCTTGTCGGTCGTCCCAACGTCGGCAAGTCGACGCTGCTCAACCGGATTCTCGGGCGCAAGGTCTCGATCGTGTCCGACAAGCCACAGACGACGCGAAACCAGATTCGTGGCGTTCTGAACCGACCCGGTGTGCAAGTGGTGTTCGTAGACACTCCCGGCATCCACAAGCCGCGAACGCTCATGGGGCAACGCCTCAACGACTCGGCGATCGGTGCAGCCGGAAGCGTCGACGTCGTTTGTCTCCTCGTCGATGCGACAGCGCCGGTTGGTCGCGGAGATGCGTGGGTTGCCGAACGTGTCCCCGACGACGCCGTCGTCATCGTCAACAAATGCGACCTGGTGTCGAAGGACAAAGTCCTGTCGCAGCTCGTCCGGGCGAGCGAGTTCAACGGTTCCGAGTACTTCCCGGTCTCGGCGCGTACCGGCGAAGGAGTGGAGGCGTTGATCGAACACCTCTGCTCGAGGATGCCTCCCGGTCCTCGGTGGTACCCGGCAGATATGGTCACCGACGTCGAAGAGGCGTTCTGGGTGGCTGAGTTGGTGAGGGAGAAGCTGTTGGCCGTCACCCGCGACGAACTTCCGCACTCCATCGCCTGCCGGGTGACGGAGTGGGCGTGGCCGAGAGTACGCGTCGAGATTCTCGTCGAGCGGGAATCCCAGAAGGGAATCGTGATCGGCAAGAAGGGCGCGGTGCTCAAGCAGGTCGGCGTCGCGGCGCGTCAGGAGATGCCCGAGGGCGCATTCCTGGAACTTCATGTGAAAGTCGACAAGGACTGGCAGCGCCGCCCCAAGGCGCTCGACCGCCTCGGCTACTGAGTCCCGGTCGACTCGTTCGTCGGGACTCTGCAGCGGATGTACCAGGTGCCGATCGCCCCGAGCGCCACCACGGCCACGACCAGGTACCAACGTTCGCTCAGCACAATCGTGCTCAGGATGATGGCGAGCCACATCGTCGTGATGGCGATGTGTTTTGTGCGTCGCGGCATGCCAAGCCCCGAGCGGTAGTCCCGAACGATGGGCCCGATCTTCGGTAGGTCGAGCACCCACTGTTCGAAGCGGGGACTCGACTTGCTGAAGCAGTATGCGGCGCCGATGAAGAACGCCGTGGAGGGCAGCCCCGGCAGAATGATGCCGACACCGCCGAAGCCGACGGAGATCCAGCCGAGCACGAACCACGCCAGGCGCGCGGCCTTCGTCACCGCAGCAGGTGGATGATGTCCTGCACCATCAGGACGGTGAGCAGGGCGATCACACACAAGGCGGCACCGGAGAAGTGCCAACGCCACTTGTGGTCGACGGCGAAGAAGCGTCGGATCGTGAACACGTCACACACCATCGCGACGAGGCCGATGGCGATCCCGAGGACGGGTCCGACGCCCTTGGCGAAGCTGACTGCTGGAAGCACGAAGGGGAACACGACGTACGTCAGGGTGCACCGGATCGCCGATATGAGCATCGAGCGCTGGAACGACTGAAGCGCAGCGGCATCGGACACGTTCGCCGGGCGGTCCTTGATGCGAAGCACCCTGCGGACGATCACGTCCGCACGCGACCGCTGTGGAACCGGCCGACCGGTGGCCGCGGCGTCGTGGGGGAACGGACAGGCGCCTTCGGGTGCGAGCTTCGCTATGCCGTGCGGAACGGGGCAGCCACCCGTCGGTCCCGCAGGAGGAGGAGGAGTCGTCGTCGAAGGCTGGTCGATCAGCTCAGAGGACACGTCGTGAGTGTATGACGGTGCGGTGAGCGACAGCGATTCGGGGCGGCTAACGCCCTGCGTTCTGTCCCGCGAATCTCTAGGAAATCCTGAAGATTCGCGGGACAGAACGGGCGGGGGCGGGCTCACGCTGTTCTGGTGGTTCGGAGGAAGTCGGCGACTTCGTCGAACTCCTTGGTCCGGCGCATCGGCGGCAGCGCATGGATCAGGTGCCATCGGTAACTGGCCTTGGTGGCGAGTCTCGGATCGAGTACTGCGACGACGCCGCGGTCGGTCGCCGAGCGGATCAGGCGCCCGGCGCCCTGAGCGAGCAGCGTGGCCGCACGAGGGAGGTCGATCGTCGTGAAACCAGCGGCCGCGGCCCGCTCGCGGCGCGCCGACAGCAGCGGGTCGTCAGGGCGGGGGAAGGGGATCTTGTCGATGGTTACGAGACTGAGTGACGGCCCGGGAACATCGATGCCTGCCCAGAACCCCATCGTCGCGAACAGACACGACGCCTCCTCCGTCGCGAACTTCTCGACGAGAGCGGGCTTGGGAAGGTCGCCTTGGCGGAGCACGGTGACATCGACCCTGGACGCAACCGAATCCGCGGCGTCGTTCATTGCCCGGTGGCTCGTGAAGAGCGCCAGCGTTCGCCCGCCGGCCGCGTCGATCAGGCGGACGAGCTCGTCGGCCACCGCGCCGGCGTATCGCTCCGACCGAGGGTCGGGCATGTGTGTCGCGCAATAGAGGAGGGCGTGATTCGCGAAGTCGAACGGTGTGCCGACATCGATGACGTCGACGTCGTCAGGAGGGATGTGCAGGCGCTCGACGAGCGACTCGGGAACGGTGGCCGAGGTGAAGACGACCGTGGCCGGCAGGCCATAGGTCGGGTCGTCCTCAGAGCCGTCGACTCCCTGATCGCGTTCGGGGTCGACCTCGATACCGAGTCCACTGGGCTCGCGATCCCAGAGGAGGGCGTCGAGCGTCTGCCCCACATCCAGCGGCGCGAGCTCGACGCGAGGGTGTTCTTCGGTGCCGCCCACCCACATGACCGTGTCTGCGGCTGGGCTGACAACGGCGTCGAGGTCGAGTCCCAGACCGCCGATGGCGGTGGCGACTCGTGCCTTTCGTGTGGTCACGTCCGCCGACGCATCGGGGATCTTCTGCAGTGTGCTCGAGGCCTGCATGACGTGCTCGCGGGTTGCGACCAGCGCGTCCGCGATCTCCGCTGGTAGTCCGCGTCGAAGCCTCGAGCCGACGAGCGGCGCAAGCATCCGCGCGAGCCGCGCTGCGTCGGTATCGAGAGCGTCGAGGATCTGATCGTCTGCGATCAGCGTGGCGATGGTGCGCGCGATGCTCGTGATGCCACCCGGTCCGATCTCCAGACCCGTGGTCGCGGAGATGATGTCTTCGACCTCGTGCGCCTCGTCGAAGACCACGACGTCGTGGTCCGGAAGGATCGCGCCCCGCGAGGCGAGGTGGAGGCCGTAGAGGTGGGTATTGACGATCACCACGTCGGCTTCGGCCGCCCGCGTTCGTGCCCGTTCGGCGAAGCAACTGTCACCCCGGGGACACTTCGCGGCACCTGGACATTCCCTCGGACCGACCGATACCGCCGACCACACCCACGGTGCCGGCTCGGTGGGCAGGTCGGCACGGTCGCCGGTGGGGGACGTGTCGGCCCACTTCTGGAGCTGCGCGAGGGTGCGTTCGGGGATTCGTCCTCCTCCGGCTGCCTCGGCGACGCCCTCGAGTCCGAGCTGGGCGTCGGACCGGGATGCCTCGTCGAGGCGCTGCATACAGAGGTAGTTGGAACGGCCTTTGAGGACGGCCCACGAGATGTCCATCGCCATGTGGCGAGAGAGCAGCGGTAGTTCCTTGTCTGCGAGCTGGTCCTGCAGCGCCTTCGTGGCCGTCGCTATCACTGTGGTTCGCCCCGAAGCCAGAGCTGGAATGAGGTAGGCGAGTGACTTGCCGGTACCGGTACCGGCTTGGACGACCAGATGACGGCCATTAGTGATGGCATCGGCGATCGCTTCGACCATTCGATGCTGTCCGGGGCGGTCCTCGCCGGCGTCCATCGACTCCCGAACGCGGTCGAGGAGTTCGAGAGAGCGGGAAGCGAGCGTCACCGCTCCACTCTTTCAGCCGGTCTGCGTCACGGTCACGTTCAGTTGGGAGCCGAGCCACGACTCGACCTCCGCCACGGGCATCGGCCGAGCGATCAGGTAGCCCTGGATTCTCGCGCAACCCCGGTTCCGGAGATGCTCGAGTTGCTCGGGACGTTCGACCCCTTCGGCCACTGTCACGAGGCCCAACGCGTTAGCGAGACCGATCACCGCGTCGACGATCACCGCATCGCCATCGTCGTTCGGCAGCCCGTCGACGAACTCACGGTCGATCTTGAGGGTGTCGACGGGGAACCGCTTGAGGTACGTCAACGACGAGTAGCCAGTCCCGAAGTCGTCGACGGAGAACCGGACGCCCAGCTCTCGGAGCTGGCGAACTACGGCGTCGACCTCGTCGCCATCGGACATCAGTGCCGACTCGGTGATCTCGATCGTCAGCCGACACGCGTCGATACCGGACTCGACGAGCGCCTCGCTGACGGTCGCGATTGCGGCGCGGTCGATGAGCTGGCGGGGCGCGAGATTGACGGCGACGCCGATGTCCGGCTCGATCAGGCCACGTCGGGTCCACTCGCCCAGGCGGCGGCACGCTGCGGCGAGTACCTGGGACCCCATCGGCACGATGAGCCCTGTGTCGTCGGCGACGTCGATGAAGGTTCCGGGGGCCAGCACCCCGCGGACCGGATGCCGCCACCGGACCAGCGCCTCGAACCCGCGAAGTCGTCCGTCCGCGACGTCGACGATCGGTTGGAAGAAGGGTTCGATCTCGGCGCTGCCAAGTGCCCGGTGCAGGTCGGCCGCAATGTGGAGGCGCTCCTCGGCCTGCGCGAGCAACGCCGGGTCGAACACCGCAACCCGACTGCGGCCCTGAGCCTTTGCGGCGTACATCGCGACATCGGCATCTCGGAGGAGGGTGCCGGCGCACGAGTCCGGCGCCGACTCAGCGACACCGATGCTGGCGGCGAGGAAGGTCTCGACACCCTTCACCACCGTCGACTCCGAGAGCACTGCGAGCAACCGCTGCCCCCACGCCGCGGCACCCTCGCTCGACGTGTCGGGCAGGAGCGCGACGAACTCGTCTCCGCCGAATCGCCCGACGGTTGCCGTGGGGCCGAGCGCGTCGACCAGGCGGCTGCTGACGTGGACGAGGACGTCGTCGCCGGCTTCGTGGCCGAGCGAGTCGTTGATCTCCTTGAAGCGGTCCAAGTCGATGAACAGGACCGAACATCGGAGGCCACGACGGAGGTGTCGATCCAGGAGCTCGACGAATGATCGTCGATTGACCAATCCGGTCAGCTCGTCGGTGTCGGCGAGGATCCGAAGTCGATCCTCGCTCGCTTCGAGCTCGTTGAGCCGTGTTGCCAGTTGACGATGCAGGTCGAGGTTCTCGCGTGCGGCTGCGTGTTGGGTGACGATCGCTAGGATCAGGACGAGTGCTGCGATCGAACCCATGACCTCGTGATGCGTGGTGGTCCACATCGCGACGACGAGGGTTGTGACGTAGGTGGCGTGGAGCGCTGTCACCACTCTCCCGCGACGCTGGAGACGGGCCAGCACATCGATCACCGGGCGTGTCCCAGTGCTCGCGGTGAGGAGTGCGCGGAGGATTGCGAGCGTCGCGAGGATTGCGAGAATCCCGAAGGGGCGAGCGGATCGTCCGGCAGCAGGCCCCGCCGCCCATGCCATCCCAGCGATCACCGCAGTGGCCGAGCCGGCGGCCAGACGCCGGAACCGGCGCTCGGTGGGGTCATTGACAATCCCCATCGCAGACAACGCGGTGGGCGACAGCAGCGAAACCAGAACGCACGCAACGGCGACATGGTCGACGACCGATGCCGGCTGGGCGTCGAAGGTCAGGAGCAGGTTCCAGAACGAGCCGGCGATGAGGAGGACGGTGAAGCCCGAGTCGAGCATCGCCCGTCGGCGGCTCTCCGCCGGAAGGGTCGGCGCGACCTCACGACTGATCAGCGCCGAGAAGCAGGTCATGGCCGCAGTCGCAGCGAACGCGGCCACCTCCGGCCACCTTGTGGTGAGCGCGACCGCGCCGACGAAGACGATGGCGAACACCGGTGCGGTGAGCGCGGCGGGCCCCGAGGCGATCGGTCTCATCACCGGAGGTTTCGTCCACCTTCAGTGTGGTGTTGAGGATTTGTGCGTCAGGTCGTTCGGTGTGGTGCCGATGTGAACGGTTCGTGTGAACCCTCGCGAGGCGCGGTTCGGAGGAACCGAGCGGGTACGGTGCGGGGGTGGAGCTGAGTGAGCTGGACCCGACCTACATGCCCCGACACGTGGCGTTGGTGATGGACGGAAACGGTCGGTGGGCTCAACAGCGTGGACTGCCACGCACCGACGGTCACGCCGCCGGAGAGGAAGCGCTCATGGACACCATTTGGGGTGCCCAGGAGGCCGGGATCAGGTGGTTGACCGTCTACGCGTTCTCGACGGAGAACTGGAAGCGCCCGCTCGACGAGGTGCGCTTTCTCATGAACTTCAACGAACGACTCCTGCTGACACGACGCGACGAAATCCACGCACGCAACATCAAGATGCAGTTCCTGGGCCGTCGCGACTGGCGGGTGCCGAGGCGAATCCTCAAACGCATCGACGAGACCCTCGAGCTCACGAAGAACAACGACTCGATGACCGTGTCGATGGCCTTCAACTACGGCGGTCGCGCCGAACTGGTCGACGCGGTGCGCAGAATCGTGGATTCCGGTGTCCCGGCGAACAAGGTCAACGAGAAGCTCATCAGTGCAAACCTGTACGACCCGACGATGCCGGACCCGGAACTGGTGGTTCGCACGTCCGGCGAGATCCGCACGTCCAATTACCTGATGTGGGAGTCGGCTTACTCGGAGTGGGTTTTCACTGACGTTCTGTGGCCCGACTTCCGGCGTGAGCATCTCTACGACTCCATTCGCGAGTATCAGCAGCGCGAGCGTCGGTTCGGGGGCCTCGCCGCCGAGGACGCCTAGCGCCATGGCGCTCTACCGCGACGTGGGCGTGGTTCTGCGCACCTACAAGCTCGGTGAAGCGGGCCGGATCATCGTCTTCTGTACCAAGGGGCGTGGCAAGGTTCGTGCCGTGGCCAAGGGCGTTCGAAAGACCAGGTCGAAGTTCGGCTCGCGACTGGAGCCGGGGAGCCACGTAACGCTTCAGCTGTACGAGGGTCGCGGCGACCTCGACATCGTCAGCCAAGCCGACCTCGTTGAAGCGCAATCGGCGTTGCGCGACGACCTCGAACGGATGGGCCGCGCGGCTGCGATGCTCGAGGCGGTCGATCAGGTCTGCCAGGAGGGCGAAGTCAACCCTGGTCTCTACGACATGCTGGTCGGTGGCCTGCGCGCCGTGGCCAACTGGGACACGCCGCTTGTGACGCCAGCCTTCTTCTTCAAGATGCTCGCAGCGGAGGGCGTCGGCCTCCAGGTCGAGACATGCCTGGTGTGCGACGAGGCCGACGAACTGGTTGCGCTCGACGTGGACGGTGGTGGGCTGCGCTGTCGTACACACCGCGAGGGGATCGCCGTGACACCTCAGGCGGTGACGATCCTCCGGCTCATCCTGGGTGGGCGACTTCCCAACGCGCTCGCGCTTCCGGTCGGGCCGGCGACGTTCGAGGTCGACCACCTGGCCTCGTCCGTCATGG
>JAIBBP010000047.1 GCA_019694615.1 Microthrixaceae bacterium
CTTGGCCATACCCAGAGTGACGATGTCGGAACCGAGTTCGGGATCGATCACGCCGCGGAGCAGCCCCATCACGTCGTCGGGAGTCGGGGGTGCGGGGTTGCTCACGGCACCAGTCTACGGATCTGACCGGAGCAGGCGTCTGGGCTTGTGCCACCGACGAACATGGAATACGCGAACCCGATTCGACGTTGTTGGGGGGCGCTCTGGGTGGACCGGCGGTCCGGCGGTACACTGGGGCCGCGTCACAAGGAGGCCCGCACCCATGATTTCCCTCACCGACTCCGCTGCTCACAAGGTTCGGCAACTCATCGATCAGGAGGACGAGGAGAACCTCGCCCTTCGTGTCGCCGTCCGTCCTGGCGGTTGCTCGGGGTTCTCCTATGAGATGTTCTTCGACTCCGAGGTGACTGCCGACGACTTGTCGACGGAGTTCTCCGGCGTGCGAGTGGTCGTCGACCCGTCGAGCGCGCAGCTGTTGAAGGGTGCCGAGCTCGACTACAAGGACGGCCTCGAGAAGTCCGGCTTCGAGATCAACAACCCGAACGCACAGAAGACCTGCGGTTGCGGGTCATCGTTCAGCTGACGTCTCGACGGCCGATCCTCTGAGCATTCAGTTCCAGCTCAACGGCGACCAGGTCGAGGTCGCCGAGGACGGGGCGAGCCTTCTCGAAGCGCTACGCGATCGTCTCGGAATCACGTCGGTCAAGGACGGGTGCAGTCCCCAGGGCCAGTGCGGTTGTTGCACGGTGCTTGTCGACGGCGAGCCCCGGGTGAGCTGCGTGACGCCGGCGCGACGAGTGTCCGGCCGAAATGTGACGACTCTCGAAGGGCTTCCCGCGGCCGACAGCGACGCGTGGGCCAAGGTGTTCTGTGCCACCGGTGCCAGCCAATGTGGTTTCTGTACCCCTGGCATCATCATGCGACTCGATGGGCTGCGCCGTAAGGGTGGCGACCTCCATGATCGAGACACCGTCAACCGGGCACTGGCGGCGCACCTCTGTCGGTGCACCGGCTGGCAGACCATCGTCGAAGCGGCCGCGGCCTACGACTCGACGGTTGCCCTCGATCGCGACCTCGACGCGGCGACCCGACGGGCGACTGTGGAAGGCCATGCAACACAGCACGTCGCGCCCGACATCGCGCTCGGACGGGGTGGTTTCGCCGACGACGGTGCACCGACGGGAACCCAAGTCGCCGTGCTCAGCGGGGATGGGACGTGGACCGTCGCTCCCACGATGAGCCAGGCGCGTCGGATCATCGGCAAGGTCCAGGGGCGTCGGACCACCGTCGACCCCGAACCGCCTCTGGAGGTGCCCTCCGGAGATTGGGCGATCACCCTTCGGACCGGATGGGTTGACCCGGCGTATCTGGAAACCGACGCCTCGTGGGCGATTCCGGGGGGATCCCCCGCCGATCCACTCGCGAACGGCGGTGCCTTCGGGGCAAAGGCGCCTTCACCACTCCCCGAGGCCGCGGCAGCGTTGGTGGCCGATATCGGTACCCCGGTCCGGCTTCGCTGGTCCCGCGAGGACGTCGTGCGTCGAGGCGCCAAGCGGCCGCCGATGGCGATCGCGATGGCGGCGGACGGAACCGGTGTGGTTCGGGTGGCTCGAACGGAAGGCATCGCTGAGCGCATCCGGTCGGTCGCCCCTGACTGGGATGTCGAGGAGGTCGACATCGCCGGCCCCCCGACCTCCTCATCGATTCGCGCCGCTGGGTGGGGTGAGGTGCTGGCGGTCCGCGCGGCGGCGACGGCTGGCGATGACGGGACCACCGAGGTGACGACGCCCGATGGTGCCTGGGCGTCGGTTCGGATCGCCGGAGACGGCGCCCACGTGCGGGTGCGGTGCGGCGAGCTCCTCGATTCGGTCGTCGCTCGGAGCTATTGCATCGGCGCTGTCCACATGGCGTTGGGATGGGTGACGTCGGAGTCGGTCGTGGTCGACGGGGACGGGGAGTGTCACAGCTTGACCGTTCGTTCACTTGGCATCCTGCGACCAGGCGACATGATCGCGGTGCATGTCGAGTTCGATGATGAGCCGGGAGCCGAGCCGGTGTCGGGTAGCGACGCCGTGTTCGTCGCGACTGCCGCGGCCGCGTGGGTTGCGCAACGAGAATCCGGCGGTGCACTCCCCGCGTCATGGCCAACCGGTCGAGTCCTACACTCGCCGGCATGAGCGCACCTGTCGGCCCGTACACCCCAATCGTCCGCGCCGGTGACTTCCTCGTCGTGTCCGGCCAGCTCGGTCTCGGGGAGTCCGGGCTCGTCGTTGGTGGTGTCGCCGGGCAACTCCGCCAAGCCATGACCAACCTTTCCGCGTTGCTGATGACCGCCGGTGCGTCGCTGTCCGATGTCGTGAAGACCACCGTGTTCCTCGTCGACATGGAGCAGTACTCGACGATGAACGAGGTCTACTGCGACATGTTCGGCGACCACCGTCCGGCCCGCTCCGCCGTCGCCGTCGCCGCACTCCCGCTGGGGGCGGACGTCGAGATCGAAGCGTGGTGCTACAAGCCCGAGTAGGGGGTCGGGGCAGGTCGCGCGGTAGCCTGCTCACATGTTCGGTGCCATCCTCGTCATCATCGCCCTCCTGGTCGTCGTCCCTGTTGGGGTGCTCGTGACTGGCGGCGCGCTGGCGGGCATCATCGGCTACTTCGTGCAGAAGGACGTCGACGAACTCCACGAGGGCTCTGAACTCATCGACCTCAACGGCTGAGAGCGGTCACCCCCAGCGGGACTCGCCGAAGCGGTAGCCCACCGAACGGACCGTCGAGATCATCTGCGCGTGCTGCTCCCCGAGCTTGGCGCGTAGTCGGCGGATGTGGACGTCGACGGTTCGCGCGCCGCCGTAGTACTCGTAGCCCCACACCCGGCTCAGCAACGTCTCCCGGGTGAAGACCCGCCCCGGGTTCTGTGCGAGGAACTTGAGCAGCTCGTACTCCATGTAGGTGAGGTCGAGCGGTTGGCCGTCGATCGACGCCTGGTACGTCTCGAGGTTGAGGATCAGGGCTTTGTAGACGATCGTCTCGGAGTCGTCGTCGAGGACTCCCTGGCGAGTTAGCAGGTGCTTGAGCCGTGCGTCGAACTCCAGGGGGTGAAATGGTGTGACGCAGAAGTCCTCGAACAGCTCGTGTCGGCTCTCGAGTTCTCCGAGCTGTGACCCGCGAACGAGGAGCAGCAGCGGCGCGATACCGAGATCGTTGCGACCGAGCATGCGAGCGAACGAGAACGCACCGTCCGCATCGTCGGAAGCGTCGACGATGGCGCCGGCCCAACTGCCCGCTACCACTGACGCTTCGTCGGTGGCCGTTGCCCACGCGTATCCCGCCATGTCGAGCGACCGGACGACGTCGTGAGGTGGCGGATCGGGCCAGCAGAGCAGAGGTTCCATCAACGGAGTCCTTGCTACCAGTTCTTGAGATACCGATCGAGCTCGAACTGGCTTACGTGGGCTTTGTACTCGGCCCACTCGGCGCGCTTGTTCCGGAGGAACCACTCGAAGATGTGCTCACCGAGCGCTTCACGCGCAAGATCCGAGGCCTCCATCTCGTCGAGTGCCTCGGACAGGGATGACGGCAGCGAAGTGATTCCGAGTGCCGTGCGTTCTGCCTCGGTGAGCTCGAAGAGGTTCGTCGCGGCCTCCGACGGCAGTTCGTAGCCGCCCTCGACTCCAGCCATCCCGGCCGCGAGGAGCACGGAGAACGCGAGGTACGGGTTGCATGCCGGATCGATTGCGCGGTACTCGATCCGAGTCGCCTCGGCCTCCTTGCCGCGCTTGGTGACCGGCACTCGGACCAACGCGGAGCGGTTGTTGCACGCCCACGAGACGTGCACCGGTGCCTCGAACCCACTGACCAGCCGCTTGTAGCTGTTGACCAGCTGGTTGGTCACGGCGGTGATCTCGGGGGCGTGACGGAGCAGGCCCGCGATGAACTTCTGAGCTACGGGAGACAGGTTGGACTGGGCACCGTCCTCGTAGAAGGCGTTGGACTCCGCCGTGAACAGCGACATGTGGGTGTGCATGCCCGAGCCCTGCACACCGGCGATCGGCTTGGGCATGAATGTCGCGTGGACCCCGTGTTGCAGTGCGACCTCGCGAACCACGAGGCGCAACGTCATGATGTTGTCGGCCATCGAGAGCGCATCGGTGTAGCGGAGATCGATCTCATGTTGGGACGGGGCGTCCTCGTGGAAGGAGTACTCGACGGGGATACCGACCGTCTCGAGTCGTTGGAGCGTGACTCGACGGATATCGGAGGACACATCCTTGGTCGTCAGGTCGAAGTAGCTCGCGCTGTCGAGCGGTTGAGGCACCGTCGAGGGGTCGTCACTCTCGAGGTAGAAGAACTCGACCTCCGGTGCGCACATGAGCGTGAAGCCTGCATCGTGTGCACGTTGGAGGTTGCGTTTGAGGACCTGCCGCGGGTCGCCTTCGAACGGGGTGCCGTCGAGGTTGACGAGGTCGCAGAACATCCGAGCGCTGACCTCGGTGCCGTCGCCCCACGTGACCAACTGGAAACTCGACGCGTCCGGAATCGCGAGCACGTCGCTCTCTTGAACCCGACTGAACCCGTCGATCGCGGAACCATCGAACTGGATGCCGTCTTCGAACACCGCCTCGAGCTCGACGGGGGAGATCGCGATCGACTTCAGCTGGCCGAGCACGTCGCAGAACCAGAGGCGAATCAGGCGGACCTTCCGCTCCTCGACAGTTCGGAGCACGTAGGACTTCTGGTGTTCCATACCCTCTACCTTCCCCGAACTCCGCCACAGAGTGAAACTCTCCGGGACCAGTTAACAGAGCGTTCACATTGGGGCAACGGCTGGGAAATCGCCTAGGTTCAGCCTTGCTGTGTACCCAACACCGGCCGCAGAGCGCGGCCCTGACATGAGGTGGTTTTCGTGCCGTACAGGGCTGAATACATCTGGATCGATGGAACCGAACCGACCCCGCTGGTGCGGTCCAAGACCAAGATCATCGACAACGGCAAGGAGCCGGGAATCTGGGGCTTCGACGGTTCCTCGACGAACCAGGCGCCTGGTTCGGACTCCGACTGCGTGTTGAACCCGGTATTCACGTGCCCGGACCCCACTCGCGGCGGAGCAGACATCCTCGTCCTCTGCGAGGTGCTTCTGCCCGGCACGCTTGAGCCACACGTCACCAACCACCGGCGTGCCTGCGTCGAAACGTACGAGAAGTACAAGGACTTCGAGCCGCTCTTCGGCATCGAGCAGGAGTACACCCTCTTCCAGGAAGGCCGCCCCCTCGGCTGGCCGAAGGAGGGGTACTACTACCCCGCTCCGCAAGGCCCGTACTACTGCGGTGTCGGTTCCGTGGAGATCGCCGGCCGCGACCTCGTCGAGGCCCACACCACGGCCTGCCTTGAAGCGGGCCTGGGGATCGTCGGCACCAACGCCGAGGTGATGCTCGGCCAGTGGGAGTTCCAGGTCGGCATCCTCAACACCGTCGAGGTCGCGGATCACCTGTGGATGGCCCGTTACCTCCTGTACCGCATCGGTGAGGACTTCGGTGTCAACGCGTCGATCTCGGCCAAGCCGATCAAGGGCGACTGGAACGGCGCCGGCTGCCACACCAACTTCTCGACCAAGCAGATGCGTGAGGGCTGGGATCCGATCATCGCCGCGTGTGAGGCGCTCGGCGCCCCGGGCAAGGTCGAGGAGCACCTTGAGGGCTACGGCCACGGTTACGAGGAGCGCCTGACCGGCCTTCACGAGACCGCCCACTTCAGCGAGTACCGCTACGGCGTGTCCGACCGCGGCGCTTCGGTGCGCATCCCGTGGCAGGTTGGCGTCGACAAGAAGGGCTACATCGAGGATCGTCGGCCGAACGCCAACATCGATCCCTACATCGTGTCCCGTCTCATCACCAACACCGTGTGCGAGGCAGCGTCCTGACCCGACCGGCTCTGATGTGAGTGCGGAAGTGGGGGCCTTCGGGCCCCCACCTTCGCGTTCGGGAACACAACGCTCCCGGCCGGGTACGCCACGTCGCGTCGCGTCGTTGGTAGGTTCCCTGCCGTGTTGGAGTTGGCCGCTTGGGCGTACCTGGACGTCGCGTCGGGGCTCCTGATGCTCGCCGGCGCCATCAAGCTGGCTGAGCCGGACCCGTGGGTCGATGCGTTCGGGATTCTGTGGCCTGGTGCATCGCACCCCGGTCGACCCACCTGGCGCGGCGTAGCCCGCGCAGTCGGTGCCGGCGAGATCGGACTGGCCGGCTGGTTCTGGGGTGCCGAAGACGCCGTGCCGTTGGCGCTGCTGACGATGACCTACGTGGCGTTCACCGCGGTCGCTGCGGTCTTCGCCCGGCGCGACAACGCGTCGTGTGGGTGCTTCGGTCGTCGGTCGGCGCCGATATCGACCGTGCACGTCGTTCTCAACGGCTCCGTCGTCGTGGTGGGGCTGGTCGCGCTGTTCGAGTCGCCGACGGCGTTGGCCGATCGGCTCGGTCCGGGCGTGGGGTCGACGGTCGCGTACTTGGTGTTCTTGGCGCTCGGAACCGCACTCACGGCGGTGGCCATGACGACGGCAGCGGAGTTGTCGGCGATCCGTCGGAGAGTCGAGCCGGCCGCAGCTCCGTCGGCGTCGGTTCGGACATGAGTGCCCGTCGGTCGGTGTCAGCGGCGCTGTTGGACGGCGCCGTGAGGGGCTTCGGTGGCCGCCTCGACCGTCGGAGCGTTCTTAGGGCCGGCACGATGGCGGCGACGGCGCTGGTCGCCGCTCCGTCCGACTTTGTGCTGAGACCGCGCTCCGCCTACGCCGCTGTTTGCGGGTGCTCGGGCCAGGGTTGCGCGTGCGGGTCGCTGTGTTGCGACGGCTACACCGAGTTCTGTTGCACGCTGACCGGGTCCAACGGGTGTCCGCCGGGCACGGTCGCAGCTGGGTGGTGGAAGGTCGATGGCTCGGGATTCTGCGGTGGTGCGCCGCGGTACTACCTGGACTGCAACTCACAGTGCGGAGCGTGTGGCTGTCGTGGCGGGCTGTGCAGTGGGGCGTGCTCGGGGACCCGGTGCGGCTGCGCCGCTGGTGACTGCAACAATCGCAAGAGCGGGTGCACGATGTTCCGGTACGGCCAGTGCAACCAGCACATCGCGTGCCTCGGCCCGATCGTGTGCAGGGTCGTCACCTGCACACCGCCGTGGGTCTTCGATGGTTCGTGCACCACCGCGTCTCGCACGGACAACAACACCGCCAACCACAACCGACCCTGCCTCGAAGCGCCGTTCGGTGCGTTCGATGGGGTGGAGGACCTCGGCGGAGCGATCCGGGTGATCGGGTGGGCTGTTGACCAGAACCGTCTCGACGGCGTCGAGGCCCGAGTGTTCGTGGACCAGCGACCGATGGTCACCACGATGGCGAACCTTCCGAGGCCCGATATCGGTGCCGCGTATCCGTACTACGGCGTCGATCACGGCTTCGAGGCGGTCATCGATTGTGAACCGGGCCGCCACGTCGTCTGCGTGTTCGCTCACGACCAGGGTTCGGCGACGTCGACGTTTCTCGCGTTCACCACCATCGAGGTGAGTGGTCCGGTCGGGGCGATCGACAACACGGTGGGAGGGGCCGGCACGATCATCATCGACGGGTGGGTCGTCGACCCGTTGCGACCGGGCGTGGCAGCGACGGTCCGTCTGTCGATCGACGGCAACGTGGTCTCCCAGGAAACGACTGGGATCGCGAGGCCCGACGTCACCAGCGGTCAGCCGACGTTCGCGCTGAACTGCGGATTCAACGCGTTGATCCAGACGGCGCCGGGAACCCACCGGGTCTGTGTCGACCTCGTGTACGGAACGGGGCGCATCGCGCCCCTGGGATGCCGGGAGGTGGTCGTCACATGACGGCAGTGGTGATGATCGAGGCAGTCGTGATCCTGCTTCTCGCTGTGCTCGTCGTCGGACTGTTGCGCAGTCACGCGGAGATCCTGCGGGCGCTCCACGACCTCGGCGTGAACCTCGATGACGACTCCGGCGATCAAACGTTCCGGCTTCGTCCCGGCCTCGGTCACCAGACGACCGATCGACCAGGTTCGGTCGATCTGCGGCGCTCGCCTTCCGGGGTGGTTGAAGCACAACGCCCGGTCGACGATCCGGCGTTGCTGGGCGAGGCCCGGGATCTGTCCGGCGAAACACCCGATGGCGAGGCCGCTGCGGTCGGAGTGGTGGGCGCCCCGCATCCCACGTTGATCGCCTTCCTGTCGACTGGGTGCGTCACGTGCCAGGACTTCTGGGATGCGTTCGCGTCCGGTGTCACCTTGGACCTCGACGGGCGCGCTGTTCGAATCGTCGTCGTGACCAAAGGCCCTCAGTCGGAGAGTCCCGGTGGGGTGGCACAACTTGCCGGCACGGCGTTCACGACGCTGATGTCCGACACCGCCTACGACGATTACGGCGTGTCGGTGTCTCCGTACTTCGTACTCATCGATGCCCACGGCTCATCGATTCTCGGTGAGGGTGCCGCATCGTCGTGGACGCAGCTGGCTTCACTCCTCGACCGGGCGGTCGCCGACCGAGGCGCTGCACTCGGCGCCAATCGCACGAGGCGGGAGCTGCTCGGCGGGACGGCGCGCGGTGACCGTGTCGACCGGGCGCTCGATGCAGCGGGAATCGGCCCGGACCACCCGTCGCTTCACCGCCGGTGATTCTGCGAGCGCACAGCTTCGTCGTCGATGTGCCGCGCGGCTGGGACGCGCGGATCTTCCGTCGTGCGGAGTCTGAGGTGACGAGTCCGTCGGCGAGTACCGACGTCGCCGGGTTGGTTCCCCAGAGTGGGGTCACCACCCCGATACTCCACCTCGGCAGCTTTCCACTCCCGAACGGTCGTGGGGACTACGGCAGCGGAGCGGTCGGTCTCATGCGGCCGAGCGACGTCTTCATCGCCCTGGTGCAGTTCGGCCCCGAATCGATGGGGACGCCACTGTTCCAGCGTCGCGGTATGCCCACCTTTCGGTCGGCCGACCTGTCGGAGGCGGCGATGCAACGCCCGATCGTCGGGATGGGCGGTGCTCAGCGATTCTTCAACGTGTCGGGTCGACCGTTCTGTTGCTACGCGGTAGTCGGCTCGTTGGTTCGGAGGTCGAGTTTGGTGGCCTCGCTCAACGGAGCGCTGGGGAGGATCACCGTCCTGTCGGCCTGAGCGCGGGACAGAGCGGTCGCCGTGGCGAAGCCGACGACGAGTGCGAGCACCGGAATCGCGGACGCGATCGGGGTGACTGGAGCGGTCGCGAGGGCGAGCGTAGCGGCGATAAGTGAGACGGTGACCGTGACCCGCACCGGTTCGTCCATCGCTGCGAACCGACGGTGGAACGCGGCGAGGCGTCTGGGGTCGCGGTTGGCAAAGCCGGCGAGGACCGCGACTCCGCGCGCCGTCCCGAACGCCACTCCGAGAAGGATGGCCGTGCCGCTCGACGCACTGAGCGCTCCCAGTGTCGGAACCAGATAGACAGCGGCGGTCATGATGTAGGTGGCCAGTCCGCAACCGATCTGAAGGCCGAACCCACCGGAGTAGACCCACGGACGGAACTCGTCGAGCCAGTCCTCGTTCACCTGTCGACGGTGATGGGGGAGCTCAGGCACCAACAGCCGTGAGTCGAAACCGGTGGCCACCAGGCAGGCGAGGGCAGCGAGGAGGGTCCGAACCGATGCGTCGAGGCCGAGGGCCTTCATCAAGGCGGCGCCGACGACTCCGGTGGCGCCGAGCGCTGATCCGCCGAGGGCCCCACCGGCGATGAACCAGGCAGCCGTGACTCCGAATCGGTGGCCGCGGCCGGCTTCGGTGAGCGGTGTGATCGACGACAGCATCGACCAGCCGCAGGGGGACCAGGTGGAACGAAGCGCGGCGGCAGTGACGGTGGTGAACGCCACGACGGTGTACGCAATCGGCATTCGGGTCCTTCGATAGAGTCAGCGGTCGCAATGAGTGGGAGATCCACCGCTGACCGTGGTCGGCTTGTCGGGTCGAGACTACCCGCACCGCTCCAGGAAGTTCCGCATCATGTCGTGGCCAGCGACGGTCAGGATCGACTCGGGGTGGAACTGAACGCCCTCGACGTTGAGTGTTCGGTGACGAAGCCCCATGATCAGTCCATCGTCGGTCTCGGCCGTGATCTCGAGCGACGCGGGCAACGTTGACCGTTCGACGATGAGCGAGTGGTAGCGGGTCGCCTCGAGCGGGTTCGGCAGGCCCGCGAACACCCCGGCTCCGTGGTGACGCACCAACGAAGTCTTGCCGTGAACGATCTCCGGCGCCCGCACGACGTCTCCTCCGAAGACCTGCCCCATGCACTGCATGCCGAGGCAGACGCCGAAGACGGGAACGCGCTCGGACCACTCGGCGATCAGCGCGTTCGAGAGGCCGGCGTCGTCGGGCGTCCCTGGCCCCGGGCTGATGAGGATTCCGTCGGGATCGATGTCCTCGACATCGTCGAGTCCGAGCGCATCGTGGCGCCAGATCAGCGGTTCGGCGCCGAGTTCACCCAGGTACTGGACGAGGTTGTAGACGAACGAGTCGTAGTTGTCGATCACGAGGATGCGCGCCACACGGAGATGCTAGCGGCGGCCATGGCAGTCCCAACTCTGGCCGGATCAACCCATGACGGGTCGGCGATTCGTCGGGCACCGCCGATACCGTGCGTCCTCGGCCTATCCTGCCGCTATGGCAAAACCGGTGAAGCGACGCATCGAGGGTGGTTCCGGCCCGGCTGCAACGGGCCGCACAACCCCCAAGGGCACACGCCCGGCGGGTGAGGGTCCAGCGGCCTCGAGCCGCTACACACCTCCCACGCCGGTCGCCAAGTACGACATGCCGAGCCCTCTGTGGGTACCGGTCCTCATGTTCACGTTCTTCGGTGCCGGGTTGCTCGTGATCTTCCTCAACTACACCAATGTGCTTCCGGGTGCTCCAACCCAGTGGTATCTGCTCGGTGGGCTGCTCTCGATTCTGATGGGCATCATCACGGCGACCCAGCTTCGATAGTCCGCTCGGTGTTTTGTCCCCAGGGTGGGGACAGAACTGGGGACACCCCTCGCGCGGCTTCGGTCACCATGGGTGAGCGGTGTGACAGGTGTCACGAGAGGTGGTGCTACTCGATCGGAGTGACGAGCTCCATGTCCTCGAGGCAGTGCCGAGGTGGTTCGGGATCCTCCGATGACGCCACCGTCATCTTCACCTCGGCGCCACAGATCGAGCAGCGATAGACCAGCTTCACCTTGCGGAGCACTCCGGGTTCGGCCGGGTCGGGCACGGGTTGCGCGAGGCCCCCGATCATGACGAGCCCGACTTTGAGGAGCAGCGCAGCTACGAGCACCGCGACGCCGGTCTGCACCAGCGACGCGTCGAAGACCAGCGACGCGAGGCCAGTCGCTACTGCGATACCGACGAGCCAGAGGAGTAGAGGGAGCCGCTTCACCGTCGCTGAGTCTCCCACGAACGCAGTGCACTGCGGATCAGCGCGACGTCACCCCAGGCGCTCGATGATCGTTGCGTTGGCCAGCCCGCCGCCTTCGCACATGGTTTGCAGGCCGTAGCGGCCACCGGTGCGCTCCAGCTCGTTGAGCAACGTTGCCAGGAGCTTGGTCCCCGACCCGCCGAGCGGGTGGCCGAGGGCGATGGCGCCCCCGTTGACGTTCGTCCGCTCCAGGTCGCCGCCGGTGTCCTTGTTCCATGCGAGCACGACCGAAGCGAATGCCTCGTTGACCTCGAACAGGTCGATGTCGTCCATCGACAGTCCGGACCGTGCGATGGCCTTCCGCGTCGCGGGGATCGGACCGGTGAGCATCGTGACGGGGTCGACGCCGGCGAGGGCGAAGGTGTGGAAGCGGGCACGTGGAGTCAGGCCCAGCTCCGTCGCCTTCTCCTCGCTCATGATGAGGGCCGCCGAGGCGCCGTCGCAGATCTGACTGGAGTTGCCCGCGGTGACCTTCCCGTCTGGCTTGAACGCCGGCTTGAGGCCTGCGAGCGACTCGGCGGTGGTGCCTTCGCGGACGCCCTCGTCAGCGGTGTGGAGCTCGCCGGATGCAACCACTTCGCCGGAGTCCTTGTCGCGACGCTTCTTGGCAACCGCCACGATCTCGTTGTCGAATCGACCCTCCGACTGCGCCTGTGCCGCACGTCGCTGACTCTCTGCGCCAAACGCGTCGAGGTCCTCGCGACTGAGCCCCCACTTGTCGGCGATCATCTCAGCGGAGATTCCCTGCGGGACGAGGCCCCCCTGGTCGGCGTAGCGGAGGCCAACCTGCTCGCCGAACGGGAAGCCGATCCTCTTCATGTCGCCGAACGATGCGCCCATCGGCACGAGGCTCATCACTTCGACGCCGGCAGCGATGGCGATGTCGTACGCGCCGGCCATCACTCCTTGCGCCGCGAAATGGGCTGACTGCTGGGAGCTTCCGCATTGCCGGTCGATCGTCGTCGCGGGCACCGACTCGGGAAAGCCGGCGGCGAGCACGGCGTTTCTCCCGACGTTGAGGGACTGGGCGCCGACCTGCATGACGCAGCCCATGATGACGTCGTCGACGAGCGTCGGATCGAGGTTGTTGCGCTCGACGAGAGCCTTGAGAACCTCGGCTGCGAGGTCGGCCGAATGCCAACCGGAGAGATCGCCGTTTCGCTTGCCTCCGGCTGTGCGGATGGCGTCGACGATGACTGCTGTAGGCATGGGCACACTCCGGTTCGAAAATCTTGACTGATTGGTCAAGATTCTTGCCCCCGTGCCCGCGTTGGTCAATCCGCTCGTCGCCGATGACCCCCGAGGACCGCCACCGCTACCATTCCGGGCATCTGTCACACGCCCGCGCGCTGGCCGGGCACCAAAGGGGAACCACGCCATGGCGACTTCGACCGACGAGCAGCTTCGCGAACTCACAAAAGGCCAGACGGTCCCAACCGAGTTCTTGAAGACGGTCACCGAGTACGGCAGCTCACGGGCGTTGCGATGGATGGAAGGGGAGGACTGGAAGGAGCTCACGTTCTCCCAGCTCGCCGACCAGGCAGCTCGGGTCGCGGCAGGTCTCGCAGCCCAGGGCGTCGAACACGGCGATCGAGTCGTGCTGATGCTCCGCAACATTTACCAATTCCACGTCGCCGATCTGGCGGTGCTTCTGTGCGGGGCGACGCCGGTCTCGATCTACAACTCGTCGTCTCCTGACCAGATCGCCTATCTCGCCGGCCACTGTGAAGCGAAGCTGGCGATTCTGGAGGACGGCGGGTTCCTGTCCCGGTTCACCGAGGTCGCCGACCAGCTTCCCGACCTCGCGACCATCGTCGTCGTGAACCCGCCGGTCGAGGGCGAAGCCGACATCGTCGAGTGGTCCTCACTCCTCGACCACGACCCCGTCGACCTCGCCGAGGCGGTCCAGGTTGCGCAGCCCCACGACCTTGCGACGATCATCTACACGTCGGGCACAACGGGAAACCCCAAAGGAGTCATGCTCGACCACGCGAACCTGTGCTGGACGTTGGCGTGTCTCCGCGAGTCGTTCGAAACCAACGTGTTCGCCGGTCAGCGGGTCGTTTCCTATCTGCCGATGGCCCACATTGCCGAGCGGGCGACCAGCCATTACGGCCTCGTCATGAACGGCTACGAGGTCGCCTGTTGCCCCGACCCGAGCCAGATCGCCACCTATGCCCGTGAGGTGAAGCCCAACATCATGTTCGGCGTGCCACGCGTCTGGGAGAAGATCTACAGCGGCATCAACGGAGCGCTCGCGGCGGACGAGGAGAAGAAGCGCCAGGTCGACGAAGCCGTCGCCGCCGCGATCCCGATCGTCGACAAGATCACGTGGGGCACCGCGACCCCCGAGGAGATCGAGACGTACAACTTCCTCGACGCTGTCGCGTTCTCCACGATCCGTCAGCTGATCGGGCTCGACGAGCTCGACCTCGCCGTCACCGGTGCTGCACCGATGACGCCTGAGCTGCTCCAGTGGTTCCGGGCGATCGGCGTCCCGTTGTCGGAGATCTACGGCATGAGCGAGTCGACGGGGCCGATCAGCTTCGCCGCCCGACGACCGAAGGTCGGTACCGTCGGTCCGGCAGTCCCCGGTCTCACGCTCGCCATCGCGGACGACGGTGAGGTGATCTTCAAGGGCGGCAACGTCTTCAAGGGCTACCTCAACGATCCTGGCAAGACGGCCGAGGCGATCGACGAGGACGGGTGGGTCCATACCGGCGACATCGGTGAGCTCGACGAGGACGGCTATCTGCGCATCGTCGATCGCAAGAAGGAGCTGATCATCACCGCCGGCGGGAAGAACATCAGCCCCGCCAACCTCGAAGCGGCGCTCAAGACGATTCCGCTCGTGGGACAAGCAGCAGCGATCGGCGACAACCGCCCCTTTGTCGCAGCGCTCGTAGTGCTCGACCCCGAGGTGGCGCCGGCGTGGGCAGCGAAGCATGGTCTGGAGGGGCTGACCCTCGAGGAGCTGGCCGAGGCGAAGGAGGTCGTCGCCGAGATCGAAGGCGCCCTCGACGAGGCCATGAGCAGGTTCAACAACGCGGAGCGAGTCAAGAAGGTGAAAGTGCTCGGCGAGGAGTGGTTGCCCGACTCAGAGCTGATGACCCCCACCTCCAAGCTGAAGCGTCGTGGAATCCACTCGCGTTTCGCGGAGGAGATCGAAGCCTTCTATGCCTAGACCGGCCGAGGTCGACCTCGTATCCGACTTTCCCGGGCGTCGACCTCCGAAGATCGCGATGGTGGTCTCCCGGTTCCCAAAGGTCACCGAGACGTTTCAGCTCCGGGAGATGGTCGCCCTCGGCAACCTCGGTGTTCCCTTTGAGCTCTACGCGATCACCCATCACGACGATGGCGGCACGGTGCAGGCCGAGGCCCGTGACCTCGACGCCCGGGCGAACTACTTCAAGCGGCTGAGCTGGGAAATGCTGAAGGCGCAGATCGTGTGGTTGCGCCGTAACCCGCGGGCCTATCTCGACGCCTGGAAGTGGGGAATCACCACCAACCTCACCGCGCCCGATTTCCTGATTCGAACGTTTCTGCTGGTCCCGCTCGCAGCGGCCATGGCGCTGCGGATGGAACGCGACGGCATCGAACATGTCCACGCCCACTTCGCCACGTACCCCACCCATGTGGCGCTGGTCATCAAGCAGCTGACCGGCCTCCCGTTCTCATTCACCGGCCACGCCCACGACATCCAGCACCGCACCGAGGGCCTCGAGACGAAGATCGACGAGTGCGAGTTCTTCGTCACCTGCACCCAGTACAGCCACGATCAGCTGCGGCTGTTCTATGGCGACAAGGTCGACAAGAAGTGCCATGTGGTGCATCACGGCATCGATCTGGATCAGTTCACCTTCCGCGAGCCTCAACCCGACGACGGGGAGCGCCCGTTCCGAATGACGTGCGTAGCGACGTTCGAGGAGTGCAAGGGGCACGAGTACCTCGTCGAGGCGGTTCGGCTGCTCCGGGAACGCGGCATCGAGAGTGAGTTGGTGCTCGTGGGTGGGGATCCGCCTCGCAAGTCGAGTCACCAGGACACCATCAAGGCGCAGGTCGCAGAGGCAGGACTCGAGGACTCGGTGAGGTTCCTGGGAAAACGGCCGTTGGCCGAGGTCCGCGACTGGATTGAATGGTCAGACATCGGCGTGCTTGCGTGCTGTCGCACGGCCAAAGGCGACCTCGACGGACTACCCAACGTCCTGACCGAGTCCCTGGGGATGGGCCGCGCTGTCGTGTCGACGGAGCAGCCGGGCGTCATGGAGCTGGTGGTGCACGGCGAGAACGGCCTGCTCGTCCGCACGCGTGATGCGCCGGCACTCGCTGACGCGCTCGAAGAAATGCGTCGCGACCCGGAGCGGCGAGCGAAGATGGGACGCTCGGGCCACGAGACGGTCGTGCGTGACGAGAACGTCATCGAGAAGACCCAGGAGCTGCTCCGCATCTACATGGAGCGCGTGAGCCGACCCCTCTGATCCGTCTGAGTCAGGGGGCGTAATTTGCCCCGCGACCGAGTCCGTAGCCCGGTGCCAGCTCAGCGGCGCCGGCACCGAGCATCTGGAAGACCGACCACATCGGCGTGCCGCGGAGCTCGGTGGCCAGTTCGGGAAGGTCGAGTACGAAGCGGATGATTGCGGCGTCGTCGTTGGGTGCGGTGTGCGCGCCGAGCGCTTCGGTCGCGGCGATCATCGCGTGGTTGTCGGAGCGGACCAGGAGGTGGAACGCGGTCACGCCGCGGGTGAGGGCCACAGCGGCCAGTGCTTCGAGGAGGACGCTGCCGATGCCGCGGCGGTGGAAGTCGTCGGCGACCGCGACGGCAGCTTCCGCGACCGTCGGATCCGCGTCGAAACGGATGTAGCGGGCGACCCCCACCCCGTACTCCGGATTGTCGGGGGTCGCGACGGAGGCAACGAACGCGAAATGGTCTTCGTAGTCGATCTCGGTGAAGTAGCGAAGCTGGGCTTCGCTCAGGTGGTCGAGGGGTGAAAAGAAGCGTAGGAACCGGCTCTCCAGCGACAAGCGGGTGAAGCCCTCGGCAAGCAGGGGCTTGTCGTCGGGCCGGATCGGACGGATCTGCAGGACGGTCCCGTCGGGCAGCGTCGTTGTGAGACGCAGGTCTTCGACGTCATCGGGCGTCATGGTTGGACCTGGCCCTCAGCTCTCGTTCGCCCATTCGCCGGCGACCGGATCGACCTTGATGAACCTCGGGTCGATCTCACCTGGGGCGAGCGGGCGGATTGCCAGGTCGATCGCTGTCCACATGGTGTGGGCCGACGGTAGAAAGAGCGCCGGGAGGACGACAGCGGAGAGAACGGTCGCGATCGCCAACGGCACAACCGGGATGTCGGGTCGGGTCAGGATCGAGCCGACGAGCAGCACCATGAAGGTGACGCTGAACGTCACGACGGTGTTCAGCCCGATGTAGCCGATCGAATGGCCGAAGATCCGTTCGAACTTCAGTGAGCACTCCGGGCATTCGTCACGCATCGTGGCGTAGCTGCTGTGGGTGTCCGAACAGCCGCAGGCGGGGCAGCGGCGGATGAGCCCGCGCCACAACATCTTGGTGTTCGACACACCGAGCTGAGTTGACGTCTGAACGGGTGGGCGAACCGGCATGGTGCCATTCTGCTCTCTAGGTTGTCGACGATGGATCAACGAACGGTTGTCATAACCGGTGCCAGCGGCGGGATCGGACTGGAAGCGGCAGTCATGTTGGCATCCGCCGGCGACCGCGTGGTGATCGCCTGCCGAAACGAGCAGAAGGCGCAGATGGCGGTCGTGCACATAGCGTCGCGGTCGGGAGCCGCCGACGTCGAGTCCGTCGCTCTCGACCTGGCCAGTCTGTCGTCGGTTCGTGAATGCGCCGCTGGGCTGGGGCGGCGGTGTGAACGGATCGATGTTCTGGTCAACAACGCCGGCCTGATTCGCTCGGAGCGTGACACGACCGTTGATGGCTTCGAGATGACGTTCGGCGTCAACCATCTCGGGCAATTCCTGTTGACAGGTCTTGTTGCCGATCAGGTGAAGGCGGCTCCGTCACCACGGGTGATCAACGTTGCTTCGGCGGCACACTGGTTCGCGGTGGGCGGACTTCGTTTCGAGGACCTGCAATCGGTTCGCTTCTACAACGCGTGGCTGGCCTACGGTCGGTCGAAGCTCGCCAACATCTTGTTCACCGACGAGCTGGCGCGCCGGTGGAAGGCCGACGGCGTGTGCGTTTCGTCGGCACATCCGGGGACGGTCCGCACCGGCTTCGGCCAGGACGGTGACACCAAGGGAATTACCGACGGGCTCCTCGACGTGTCCCGGGCCTTCTCGACCACCCCTGACCGGGGCGCCGATACCCCGGTGTGGCTCGCCACCGCATCGGCCGGTGTCGATCTCGACAGGTCGGGCACGTTCTGGGCGAACCGCAAGCCGGGGTTTCGTTCGCCGTGGGCCCGCCGCCGCATCGACGCGGCGCGCCTGTGGTCGGTGAGCGAGGATCTCATCGCATCGGTCCGATGACGACACCGTGGCCGGCGAACGCCGTTCGTAGCGCGACGTAGGCGTCAAAGCCGCACCATCGGCGGACGAGTTCGAGTTCGACCGCCGCGAACTGCGGACCGTGTGGTTGGGCTCCGTGGTCGATCAGGTGGGCCAGCTCGTGGAGGACGGTGAGCGCGTTCCAGGAGCCGTCGCGGATCGCGACGACCCGGTGCGCGGGGACGGCAAGCGACGCCGTTGCAGAACGCGACCGGCGTTGGAGTGTGATGTCGAGCGGAGCGTCGGGGAATCGCTCGAGGTAGACGGGGTCGCCGAGGACCGACTCCACGAAACGTTCGACGTCACGCCACCGCCGGAGTCGGGGCCCGACGCCGGCGAGCACCGAGTCCTCGGCTGCGTACACCGCGTGCTGTTGAGGATCGTTCGGTTGCAGGGTCAACCCCCGTTGCCGAGCATCGCCCTGGCGCCGAGACGTTGGTGACCGAGATCGGCGGCGCGGCCCGCGGAGGCGCCGGCCCGACGACCCGATGCCGATGTCCCGGAGCTGACCTTGGACGTACGGATGCGTGGGTACCGCTGGCGGAACTCCGACGCGACCGAGTCGGAGCGGTCCCGAAGCACCAGCGCGACCGACCCCGCGGTATCGCCGGTGACCGTTTCGGCCTCGGTAGCCTGGGCAACGTTGCGTCGGTCGGCTATGAGGCGTTCGGTCACGGTGTGGGCGAAGCCCATGATGAAGCTCCGTCTCCATGCCGCGACCTGGGAGGCCGAGCCGCCCGGGCGACCAGCGTCGTGAGCGGTCATGGCGGTGGTGAGCTGGAGGAACAGACTGGTGACGAGCGTCTCGACGAGGGTGAGGTCGGAGGCGAAACCCACCACCGAGATGTGCTCGGCCCCCTCCGCTCCAAGTGCCCCCAGCCGCAGCGCCCGGCACCCGTACACCTCGGCGACCGAGTTGACCAGCACCGCTTTCTGGGCAGTGAAGGGCCGGTGGACCAGCAGGCGGATCTCTGTGGGAACGTCGCGATCGTCGCCGCCGGAGGCCCACACCATGGCTTCGTCGAGTGCGTATCGAGCCATCAGTTCGGAGGCCTTCGCGGTGAAGGCCTCGGCCTCCGCGGCGTAGGTCGTCGCCTCGGCCTTGGCCAGAAGGGCGCGAATGGTGGCAAGGCGGCTGTCGGTCTCCGTCGTGATCATCTCGCCATTGTTGCCGCGGGGGTCTGACACTGATGGCGGTGAGGCCCGAACGGGGTGGTTCTCAGGTAGCGTCGGCTGCGTGACCCGCATCGACGACAGCTCGAATCGGCGGCGGTCGGTGCAGGTGGTGTCGCGAGTGTGGAAGCCGATCGGCATCGCGGCGATCATCCTCGTCGTCGTCAACCTTTTGGGTTTCGATCCGATCGGCGGTCTTCGCGACCGGTTGTTCGGAGCCGACCGGCGACCGGCCGCGGCAGGGACGACCTTGTTGACGCTGAAGCGAACCACCGGTTTCGTCGCGGCGACGGGCGAGTTCAGCGTGCCGGTTTTCTTCGGCACCGAGCAGGACGGTCTGGTGCATGAGATCCTTCCCGACGCGTTCGACGGGAACTCGGGGGTGGCGATCTACCAGGGCAGCGTCGACGCGCGGGTCGAGCTGGATGGCCTCACCGGTGACGACCTGGCGATCAACCGAACCGACCGGACAATCGTCATCACCGTTCCACCGCCGGTGCTCACCGATCCGAACATCGACGAGTCAAAGTCGCAGGTGTTGTCGCAGAACCGCGGTCTGATGACCCGGCTCGGCGAGTTCTTCGACGACAAGCCACTGGACGGCCGCGAGGAGCTCGACGACGTCGCAGTCGAAGAGCTACGGAAGGCAGCGCGTGAGAGCGGGCTGGCCGACATCGCCGAGAGCAACACGGCGGACTTCCTCACGGCGCTCGCCAAGCGGCTTGGCTATGAGACCGTCGAGGTCAGGTTCGAGGAATCCTCCAAGGGTTGAGAAACCGTCGCCGCGGCGGTCAGGGCTGGACGGAGACCCGGTAGGTTCCGGTGACGGTGGCGGTCACCACGAATCCACCGTCCACTGGAGTGATCTCGACGTCGTCGACCGCGTCACCCGACACCGTCGGCTCCTGCACTGCTGCGCCGGGGAACCACACCTCAACCTGACCGGGCGAGGGCGTCGTACCGGAGAACTCCACACCGCTGGTGCATCCGCTGCGGAGCGAATGCAGCGTCCCGGGCGAGCGGCGTGGGTAGGGACGCCACAAGCACTGCCATCGAGGGTTCACGCCACCGTCGACGTCGCCGGGACACCCGTTGGTGCGAAGGTGGATCTGCACCGGTTGCGCCTTCGCTCCGGGGGTGCTGACCGAGTGCGGGTCGCCGCAGGCCTGACGCCACTGCCACCACGCGCCCCCCGCAGTCAGCAGGGCGTCCTCCTTGGCGGCGTAGCGGCCCAGCTTCTCACTGGCGGCGATGGTGTCCTCGAAGAATCCGTACTCGCCGATCCACATTGCGGTTCCGTAGCCGGCGGCCAGCGACGCGAAGTAGTCGAACGTTCCCTCGATCGGTATCGACCCGATCGACTCGCCGTAGTTGTGCGGCGCGAACACGATGTTCTGGTCGTCGGTGAAGTCGGGGGGCACGGGCAAACCCGACACGGTCGTCTCGAAGAACGCGATGCGGTCAACGCCCAGCACCGACTCCTCCTGCCGGATCGCCGTGATGGCGCGGTCGTAGAACGTGCCGAGCGCGGTCGTTGCGGCGGCTTGGTCGTGGCCGTTGTTCGGTTCGTTGACAAGGTCGTAGCCGGCGATCGAGGTGCGGTCGCCGAGCTCGCGGACGACGAATCGCCACGCCGCTATCAGTTCGTCGGCGATCCCGTCGCGGTTCGCGTAAAACGCGTCCCACGCGTTCATCACCGCCTCGGCGCTCTCGCGCGACCCGAAGGTGCACGTCGACGCACCATCTGTCATCGTCGCCCACTCGGGCGCACCGTCCCAGCCGATAGCCGGCGAAGCTCCGGGTGGACACACCGTGCCCTCGGGCGTCGCGAGTGACTTGCCCCACGCGTCCTGGTGCATGTCGACTACTACGTACAGGCCGGCGGTGGAAGCTGCGTCGACAGCGGCGGCGACTTTGTCGAGGTACTCGCCGTCGAACGTTCCGCGCTCGGGCTCGACCGCCGACCAGCTGATCAGCAGCCGTACGACGTTGAACCCGAGCGCCGCCATCTGCGACCAGTCCGCCGTGGCCACGGGCACGACGGTGACGGCATCGGGGTCGGCCTGGTGGTAGTCACCAAGGGAGTTGACGTTGACGCCGCGAAGGAGCACGTGCCGGCCGTGGGCGTCGATGATGCGCGGATGCTCATCGCCGTTGACCGACCGAACGGCGCGAAGCGTCGGCAGCTCCGATGGTTCAGGCGGCGTCGACTTGGCCGCGGTGGAGGTGTCCGGTTCGGACCTCGCCGCGTCGTCCGATCGGTCGGTGCACGCGGCGACGAGTGTGACGACAGCGAGCGCTGCTGAGGCGACGCGTCGGACGCCACCGCCCGTCACTCGCCGCCCTTCATCCCGGCGGTACCGATTAACTGTTGAACTCGTTCGCTGAACCCGGGAGCGACGGTGGCCAGCGTCGCCGACATCCGCAGTTCCAACGGCGCCACGAACACCTCGCCGCGGTTGCCTTCGATCGCGGAGGTGACCCCGGCCGCTACGTCCTCAGGCGATTTCGTGCGAACACCTTTCGGCAGTGAGATGTCGGAGTTCACGAACATGCCGGCATCGCGGATGAAGCCGGGCTCGACGATGCTCACCCCGACCGGGGTTCCAGCGAGGTCCTGGCGAAGTGACAGGGCGAACCCGCGCAGGCCGAACTTCGAGGCGTTGTAGAGGCGCGTCTGAGGGGTTGCAGCAAGCGCCGACAGTGAACCGACGAACACGATGTGCGCGGCCGAGCCGGTTTCCAGCTTTCGTTGGGCGAATACCGTCGCCAGGTGGATTGGGGCGAGGAGGTTCACGTCCATGATCCGATCGATGTTCTCGGGGGTCTCCTCCTCGATGGGGACATCGGCTCCGGTTCCGGCGTTGGCGACAAGGATGTCGATGTCGTCGCAGCGAGCCGCCAGCCTCTCGACGTCCGCACGGTTGCACAGGTCGGCGACCACGACTTCGGCCCCCGTCGCGGCCGCGAGGTCGTCGAGTTGCGCGACGTTTCGAGCTGTGATGACGAGCGACGCTCCCTTCGACGTGAGCGAGCGGCCGATTGCCTGGCCGAGCCCGCCGCTCGCGCCCGTGAGCAGGACGGTGGTTCCCGAGATCTTCATGGCAGCACGGTACTTCGCGCTCGACACAGCCTCTACCGAGGGCCGGTGACCATCGACGAGTCGTCGCCCAGCAGGTAGCGAGGACCGGCACCGAGTGCCGCCGCCCCGTCGTCGGGGTTGTACAACGGGCAGTTCCGCAGCGACAGACACCCGCACCCGATGCAACCGCCCAGGCGGTCTCGGAGACCTTCGAGCCGTCGAATGCGCTCATCGAGCATCGGGCGCCACGCCCTCGATATGCGCTCCCAGTCGCGCGTCGTCGGCGCGCGATCGGGCGGCAGCGACGCGAGCGCGGCACCGATGTCGGTGAGGGAGAGACCGACACGCTGGGCGACGTCGATGAACGCGAGGCGACGGAGCACGTCGCGGTCGTAGCGGCGTTGGCCTCC
This sequence comes from Microthrixaceae bacterium, assembly GCA_019694615.1. Lineage (GTDB taxonomy): Bacteria > Actinomycetota > Acidimicrobiia > Acidimicrobiales > Microtrichaceae > SSF14. Next base: position 22,656 of record JAIBBP010000047.1, read on the forward strand.
TTCGGTGCGATGTGCGGTGATGAGCGACCGGCTCTCGTAGAAGCGCAGCGCTGAGTGAGTCACCCCGCTGCGCTCGACGACCTCGCCGATGGTGAGCTGTGGTCCGCTGTCAGGTGATGAACCGGATCGTGCCATTCCCCGGACGCTACCCTTGACCTCAAGTTAAGTAGAGGTTCTACGGTCATCGCCATGACGTTGATGACGGATCCCTCCACACTCGATCAGGCTCTCGCAGCGTTCCATTCGACAGCACCCGAGTTCGGCGGCGGTCTGTCGAATCACGGGCCGATGGTGGTCGAGTCGCTCGAACACGCCGGCCGATCCGACTCGATCTACTCGTGGACGACGGGCTACCTGTCGAAGCTCGACCCGCTCCCGTCGGCGCCCGCCGAAGCGGCAGCCTCGGTGACGATCGAACCAGCCCTCGGCGGCGCCGAACCCGACACGTGGACTCGGTTCTTCCTGGATCAGATCGATCGACGTGGAGTCGACGCGGTCATCGACGAGTGGGCGGCTCGACTGTTGTCGGGAGCAGTGGGGGCCGCCGGGCATGGGGCCCTCCGGGCGGCGCACGCCATCAGGTCGCTGGACGTCCGCTCGACCGACGCCCGTGTCGTCGAGGTCGCCCACGGCCTCGGCTACTGGGCATCGAGGTTCCACGCCCTCCCGGGCCGATCGGGGGGTGGCAGGTTGTCATTCGATCGAGCGCTGGCTGTCATGCGGCCGACACCGACGGCGGGGTGGCTCATCTCCGAACGCGTCGCGTCGATCGATCCGCGCTCTTTCGGCGCCGGTGTCTCCGCTGCCCACCTACCGTCCGACCCCGGCGCCGCGTTCGACGAGATCTCCGACCTGGCGCTCCGAGTGCTCGCCACCCATCAGGAGGCGACGATCGCGTTCGTGCACGCGGTGACGGTTCCCGCGGCGCTCCGACACCTGTCGATGCGGCTCGACAGGGAGGGACGACGTGCCGCTGCGGAGCAGGCATGGTGGGTCCTTGCAGCGTTGTGGACGGCGTATGGCCGACGCGATCCGCTCGTCGGTGCTGCCGGGTGCCGGGAGACCTGGGACGAGTTGCTCGACCGTGCCATCGCCGGCGGTGACGAGCACCACATCAAGCTCTCGGCCGCTGTCGCGGATGAGTCGCCTCGGGTCGATGATGCCCTCGCCCGGTTCGTGGTGGCGCGGGTGCTCGGAGCAGTCTGATCGAGAGCGGATCGCCGTTGTCAGGACCATCGGTCAGGATGGTCGACCATGGCCCCCATCGCCGATACCGCCGCCGAACACCTGCGCCAACTGGCCGGCCCTGACGCGGTGCTGCGGCCGGCGCAACTCGAGGCGATCACCGCTGCGGTTGAGGACCGCCGGCGTTCGTTGGTGGTACAGCGCACCGGGTTCGGTAAGTCGGCCGTGTACTTCATCGCCACGCGGATGCTGCGTGATGCTGGCGCCGGTCCGACCCTCGTCGTCTCGCCACTCCTGGCGCTCATGCGCGACCAGGTCGCTGCGGCCGAGCGGATGGGTGTCCGGTCGGCGACGATCAACTCGACGAACCTCGACGACTGGAGCGAGATCGAGGCGGGACTGGCGGCGGGGGAGATCGACCTGTTGTGTATCAGCCCCGAGCGGCTCAACCATCACCGGTTCGCCCGACAGGTGCTGCCGCGGTTGGCGGCGGGCCTCGGGTTGCTGGTGATCGACGAAGCGCACTGCATCTCGGACTGGGGCCACGACTTCCGCCCCGACTACCGGCGCATCCGCGACGCGATCGCCAATCTCGATCCCTCGACACCGGTGATCGCCACGACCGCTACCGCCAACGAGAGGGTGGCGCTCGACGTGGCCGAGCAGCTCGGCGACGACGTGCTCGTGCTCCGAGGCACGCTCGACCGTGAGTCGCTGTCGCTGGGCGTCGCCCGTCTCGGGTCGCTGGCCGAGCGTCTCGCGTGGTTGGCACTGCGGATCGGCGCGGTCGATGGCACGGGAATCGTCTACTGCCTCACTGTCGAGCAGACGACGCAGGTGGCGTCATTCCTCGCCGCCCAGGGGATCGATGCCGTTGCATACTCCGGCCAAACCCCAGCAGACGAGCGGGTTCCCCTGGAGGAGGCGTTCAAGGCCAACCGATTGAAGGCGCTGGTGGCCACGAGCGCGCTCGGGATGGGAGTCGACAAGAGCGACGTGACCTTCGTGTACCACATGGGCGCACCCCCGTCGCCGATCGCCTACTACCAACAGGTTGGTCGTGCCGGGCGCTCGGTCGACCACGCGGAGGCCTGGCTCCTGCCTGGCCCCGAGGATCAGGCGATCTGGGACTACTTCACCTCCGTCGGCCTTCCCCCCGAGCGACTGGTGAGCCGCGTGCTGGAAGCGCTCGGTGACGAGCCGCTGAGCGTCCCGGCGTTGGAGCGCCAGGTCGACCTGCGTCGAACCCGTTTGGAAACGCTGCTGAAGATCCTCGATGTGGAAGGCGCGGTGGTCCGCACCGCCGACGGCTGGTTGCGTACCGATCGCCCCTGGACCTACGACCACGAGCGGGTCGAACGCGTTGCCGAGGCCCGTCGCCACGAGGCGGAAGAGATGTTGCGCTACTCCGAGTGTTCCCGGTGTCTGATGCGAGCGCTGCGCGAGTCGCTCGACGACGCCGATGCGACCGATTGCGGGCGGTGCTCCGTGTGTACTGCGTCGGGCGATCCCGTCGTGCTCGACCCCGACGTGGTTCGGGCGGCGGTCGAGTTCCTCCGCGGCGCCGATGTCGTGGTCGAGCCGCGAAAGCAATGGGTGCGTGGCGGTGCACCGGATCTTCCCAGGGGCAATATCGCCGCTGACCGTCGTGCGGAGGTAGGGCGTGCGCTGTGCCGCGTCGGCGACTCGGGGTGGTGGCCGGTCGTGTCGCGGTGCGAGGCGGCGGGCGCGGCTGACGACGAGCTGATAGGCGGTGTGTTCGCAGCGCTCAAGCGATGGCCGTGGGACGCGCGCCCGTCTTGGGTTACCTGGATTCCCGGAGGCTTGGCCGAGGATGTCGCAGCGAGGATCGGCCATGCCGGGAAGCTGCCGGTCCACGCGACGTTCGCGGGGGCAACACCGCCCTCGACGGGAGCGAACTCGGCCTTCCGCCTCGCCGCGGTCTGGTCGGAGCTTCAACTCGCGGGATCGCCTCCGGGGGTGGCGGGCCCGGTGCTGCTGGTGCTCGATCGGGCCGACAGCCGATGGACCCAGACGGTCGCGGCGCACCGGCTCCGGGAGGCCGGCGCTGGGCCGGTCCTCCCGTTCGTCATCGCTCGGGTGTGACGCTTCCAACACAGATCAGCGTTCGGTGGTGGACGTGGGCTCGATGATGATCGTCACCCGCTGCTCGCCCTCCTGGCGCAGCGGATAGGAGTCGACGCCCATGTACTTCCTGGCGAGCGCGTCGATGTCGGCATCGCCGGATTCGAGTCGACGCTCGCGCACCTTGCCGCGGACCTGGGCGTACTCGTATGGGTTGTCGAGACTCGTCGCCGACACGGCGACCGGGTCGCCGACCTGCAGGTAGCGGTCCTTGACCCGACCCACGGCGGTGTTGAACCAGAGTTCGCCCGCCTCGTTGACGTCAGCCCACACCGGTGTGACGTGGGGGACTCCCTTGGCGTCGACGACGGCAAGGTGGGCCATGGCCGTCGAACGGAAGATCTGGTTGGCGTGCTCGGACAACATGTCGGCTCCTGTCGTGGAGAGGGAGGCATCGGGACGTCGGGATCCTACGTCGCGAGGATTCAGGAGTCGGCTCGGTCGTCGCGTGACCGTAGGCTTCGCCGTCATGGCGACCGCGAGTGCAGGGCTGTTGGTCCATCGGGTGGGGCCCGACGGTGTCGAGGTGTTGTTGGTGCACCCCGGCGGGCCGTTGTGGGCTCGCAAGGACGCCGGTGCCTGGTCGATCCCGAAGGGGGAGTACGTCGAGGGCGACGATGCCGAGACGACGGCGCGGCGAGAGTTCGAGGAGGAGCTCGGCCTCACCGTCCCCGAGGGAACGCTCCACCCACTCGGCGAGATCCGGCAGGCGGGCGGCAAGCGGGTGACGGCGTTCGCGATCGAGGCCGATGTCGACGTGAGCGTCATCAACTCGAACGCGTTCGAGATGGAATGGCCCCCACGGTCGGGCAACCGGCAGGAGTTCCCAGAGGTGGACCGGGCCGAATGGTTCGCGCTCGATGAGGCGCGGGTGCGGATCAACACTGGGCAGGTTCCGTTCCTCGACCGACTTGCCGCATCTGAATGACGGAGTCGTCGTCGTTCGCCCCGCTTCGGCACCGCGCCTACCGGTTGGTGTGGACCGGCTCGTTGGTGTCGAACGTGGGGACGTGGATGCAGGCCGCGGCGCTCGGCTACTACACGGCCCACACCACCCAGAGCGCGGCGTGGTCGGCGGTGGTCGCCGCCGGCGAGTTCGCGCCAACGGCGTTGCTCGGACCGTTCGGCGGAGCGATCGCGGATCGCTTCCCGCGTCGGACGGTGTTCCTGACCTGCACGGTGGTACAGGGTCTGCTGGCCGCCGCTCTGACGTGGGGAATGGTCGCGGGAGAACCGGGTGCGCCGGTACTCGCTCTGTTCGCGCTCGCCAACGGGTGCGTGTTCGCCTTGGGTTTTCCGGCGTTCTCCGCGATCCTGCCCGAGCTGGTGCCGTCGGAGATCATCGGCGCGGCGATCGGACTCAGCTCCGCGGCGTGGAACCTCGGCAGGGTGGTGGGACCGCTGCTCGGCACGATCCTCTACCAGGAGTTCGGCATCGCCTGGGTGCTCGGAATCAACGCCGCGAGCTTTCTGGCAGTCGTGCTGGTCCTCGTGACGCTTCGGCTCGCGCCGCAGCCCCGATCGTCGGCGCCGATGCTCGCCGCGATCCGCCAGGGCTTCGCCTATGTCCGATCGCAACCTGGCCTACGGGTGACGTCGCAGGCGCTGTGCCTCAACTCGTTGTTCATCGCACCATTCATCGGCTTGATCCCGGCGATGGTCGAGAAGGAACTGGGTGGTGGAAAGCGTGCTGTCGGTTGGCTGATCACCGGTCAGGGGATCGGTGCTGTGGTCGCCGGTGTCGTCTTCGGCCGATTGTCGGGGCGCTTCGGCGTGCGCCGCGTGATGGTCTGGGCGATCGTTCTCGGATCGCTCGCTCTGGTGGGCTACGGGTTCAGCCCGAACTGGCCGGTGGCCTTCGCCGCCCTGCTGGTCTGTGGAGGCTGCTACTTCGCGGCACTGGCCAGCTTCTCAACGGTCGCCAACCTGCTGGCGCCTTCCGAGCTCCGGGGCAGGGTTCTATCGCTCAACCAGGTCGTTCTCGGCACGGTGTACGCGATCTCGCTCAACGTCGAGGGCCAGCTCGGGGATCGACTCGGCCTGCGGGAGGTCACGATCGGCGGAGCCCTGCTCTGTCTGGTGGTCGTGGTGGTGGTTCGAATCGCGCACCCGGGTTACACCGCCGTGCTGGACGAGACCGGCGGTGTACGACATGCTCCAGACCATGAGTGACGCGCTCGCCGACGCCGCTGCGGTGATCCGAGTCGGCGACGTCGACGAGCTGGGGCGACTCCTCGCCGCCCACAGCGATCTGGCAACTGCGTTCCTCGGCACGCGTTCCCTGCTGCACGTCGCCACCGACTGGCCCGGCCATTTCCCGCGCGTCGGCGACACGATCCGGGTTCTGGTAGAAGCCGGCGCCGAGGTCGATGTCCGCTTTGTCGGTGACCACTCCGAAACACCACTGCACTGGGCCGCGAGCAGCGGCGATCTCGAAGCGGTCGACACACTGCTCGACCTGACTGCCGACATCGAAGCGGACGGCGGCGTGATCGGCGGAGGGACTCCGTTGGCGGACGCGGTCGCGTTCGGCCAGTGGGAAGCGGCCCGTCGGCTCGTCGAGCGAGGTGCTCGGGTGAACCTGTGGCAAGCGGCAGCACTCGGGATGCTCCAGGAGGTCGAGTCGCTCGTACGCGACGAGTCTCCCGACCCTGACGATCTCGCCAACGCGCTTTGGTGCGCGTGCCACGGGGGCCAACGCGCAACGGCGGAGTACCTGATCACGCACGGGGCTGACACGTCGTGGGAAGGTCACGACGGACTGACCGCACGCGGCGCTGCCGAGAGAGCTGGGGCGGCAGAGCTGGCAGCTTGGCTCGCCGAGAGCGGCGCTCGCTGAGTTCGGCGGTCGTGGCGAGCAATGACGTCGTGAATTGACCTCCTACATCCAAGTCGTGTCGCCGCTGACGAAGGTGCCGGGTTGGATCACTCGTCCCCGCCCGTCGCAGGCGATGCGTCCGAACGGTGTGTTGCTAGGTGATATCCAGGTCGTCCGGAGAGCTCGACTCACCGAGCAGCCGTATGTCGAGGACGGCGCCGGCGAGCTGCTCCGGGTACACCGCCAGGAGCACCGCCAGGAGTGGCTCGACCGCCAGCTCCGAGCTGCGGTTCGGCGTTCTCCGGACCTTGCTGCTGACCAGTTACGACATCTCGGCTACGGCATCTCGGTGCCCGGCGACTGAGCTGAGCGTGCCGGCAGGTTGACGTTGGTCGCCGGCGCGAAGCTTCAGGGAGTGGTCCTTGAGGGGCCGCAGCTCAAGGTGGTCGGACGCGAGTCCGCACGAACCGGGTCGTGCGGGAGTCGATTGGCAATACTCACTTCTTCTTGCCCGAGGACCGAACGGTCTGGGTGACTGTGATCTTCGGATTCCGCTGGACGGTCGCCTTGCTGACGAATCGACCGGTGATAGCGGACTGATTCACCTTCCGGGGTGTCCCATGCTCTACCGCGTTTCTGCTCACTAGTCGGCCTGATCGTTAGTCGCAGCGAACGGCTTGGCAGCCGGTCCGGAGGTCGAGACGCTCGAGGGGCCAGGGCATGCCCAGTCCAACAACCGAGTGAAACCCCTGAGCCCAGCGCACCGCTTTGGAGGCCCTTGACGCCTTCATGCGGGGCCTGACGGCAAGGCCCCCGCCTACCCGGGTGGCTATCCGTGGCCGTTTCCGAGCGACCTGAACCGGCCAAAACCCCGGTATTCAGCGGTGGGGGTTTCCCCTGAAATCCGGATCCCTGCTGCCGCTTGGGATCTCAAGGGTCGGTGATGGGGTCCATCCCAGGGTGCGCACAGCGGAGCGCTCGTTCTTGCACAGGTTGCTGCACGCCGGTAGGAGACGGGGCCGGCAGTGGGCCGGTCAGGAAGCAGTCGACGCTGACGTCGAGGCCCCAGACCTGCCCCGCCTCGAACGGGTACTGGGTTGTCGGTGCGTTGAAGCCCGTGGCAAGGCCCTCGAGCCACCTCTCCCGTGCAGCCGCCCGAACCCCGCCGTCAGGATGTGCCTTCGCACACCGGTTGATGTGAGTCGCGTACTTGACGACGCCGGCGGGCTCGGAAGGGATGTCTCCGCGGACATCGAAGACGATCGACAGCAAGAAGTGGTCCGAGGCCGTGAGCGTGGTCATCTTGTGAGCGTCCTTGGCCAGGTAGCCGAGGTACCTCGCTCGGTCGGCTTCGTTGACGGCGTTGAAGGTGCACAGCACCTTCGCTTCGACTTGGGCAACGAGTGTGCCGGTCGCCGTCAGCACTGCCAGGTCCGCCCTGCGGTACTCGCGAGCGACGACGAAGTCCGAGCCGAGCTTTGTCTGGAGGGCCCAGGCAAGGCGGTCTCGCACAGGCCCCTCGACCTTGCTCGTCACCGTCAGGTACGCGAGCTCGTCGTCGGCGAAGGCAGCGCCGAGTTGCCCAAGTGCATCCCGTAGAGCAGCGCCGATGTCGACGGCGGTGTCTTGTTGGTCGTCCTGGTCCGGCATGAGTCTGTTCTCTCAGCCGGTACCGGCGTCGGTCATGTGGCGGCGGATCTGGTCCCAGTGCTCGGTCAGCATGAACGACACCGGGTACCAGGCGTCGCCGCTGAAGTCGGGGTTCGCTGTCGCCCAGACCCGAGTGAGGGCGCGGACCGCTCTCCCGACGCGTTCGTGGCGCTCCTCCGGGTTGATCGTGGACAGGGCCTCCTCGAGCCAGCGGGTGACGTCTCGGATGTCGTCATCGGAGATGGGGTTGGATTCGGTCATCGCTCCTGCTCCCTGGTTGTGCGAGTTCTGGGTCTTCGACCACCACCCGTGGTGGCGGCACAGGCGGCGTCAGGCCGGAGGGCGTCGGTGCTCATCGTTCGTACGCCCCCTTCTCCACTCCGGCGACGTCATCGGCCGGGCCCTTCCACCTGAGGTCGCCGAGGTCGGGCCACAGCGCCACGATGGGGCAGCGGGCCAGGTGCCATGGCGTCGAACGCTGCTTGTCGGCGTTGCCGGAGATCCATGCTTGGACTGCCCCTGCAGGCCCGTCGGGGTGCGGTGGAACAACACGTGCGAGCAGGTCGACCCGCCGGCCTTCGAACCGCTCCCACTTGGGGATCCGTTTCGCCGCGCTCGGCTTGTCGTAGTCCGGGCCGATGTAGAGCTCCTGGCCGTGCTCGGATGGGCCGAAGTCTCGCTGGGTCGTGCCGCGGGCGTACGGGAAGGCGTTGGCGCGCCGCCCGGCTGGCAGCGGGTAGAGCAGGTAGACGTCGATGTCCTTGATGCCCCTGTCGCCGTGGACTCGGTGGCGGGCGGCCCCTTGGACGAGGCATGCGGCGAGGAGTTCCGCGCACCAGTCCGGCCGCTGAGCGGCGAGCTCGTTGTGGCGGTCGAGCGCGATGTCGCGCAGTCGCAGCAGGTTCGAGTCCGTCAGCGGCTCGTAGGACCGCTGTGATCGAGTCATGGGGTCTTTGCCCGCTGCGGAGCCCACTGGTTGCCCGTGCGTCGGCTGGCCTCGGCGACGAAGACGAGCGTCTCGAGCTCGGTCGGTGTGCAGAGCCCGGCGGACCAGGCGGTCATGTTCTCCAAGTAGTGCTCGTACTGCGAGGTGGACCACTGGGTGGGCCGCAGCCGGGTGCCGCAGTACTCGTTCAACCACGTCGCGACCAGAACATCGAGCACGAGAGCGGGGTCGTCGGGCGCGGAGCAGAAGTGCAGGTACTTGGTGCCGAACGCCGGGCCCAGCCACTTCAGGCGGTGTTCGTTGGCCATGGCCCGGTAGCCCCCGATGGGGCCTTCGTCGGTGAGGACCTTGGCGATGTGGTGGAGTCGTTCGCCGGCGTTGGGGCTGGTGGCGAGGATGCGGTTGGTCCGGAACACGGCGTATCCGGTGCGTCCGAAGCCCCACACCATCGACGCGACGAACGCTTCGGTCGCGGCGGCGGGGCTGTCACCGGCGCGGCGGGCATAGCAGCGGACGTCGTCGCGGCCGATCGGGTTGGGTAGGGCGTCGAGCAGGCGGTCGAAGGCAGCGACACGCGGGTACTTCGGGTTCTCGCCCGGAGGTGCGAGCCATCGGCTGCGGTCCCAGGTGATCGGGTCCTGGCCTGGGTGGTCAGCGTCGGCCCAGTCGGCGATGAGTTGGGAGATGGCTGGCGGCCGAGCAGGCGCCGCGCTCACGAAGCGTCCTCGCGGAGCTCCCTGTGGGTGTCGCGCATGAGCTGCTGTTCGATCATGGCGGCGAACTCAGGCTTGGTGAGGAGCAGGTCGTAGAGCCGGTGGTTGCGTTCCTCCAGGTCCCGGTTCACATGCCCAAGCTACCGAAGGGCACCGTCATCGGGGCTGAGACACGGTCCGGCGGACTCGGCTTTCCGACGACTGATCGCGATGGTCGTCACCCTGGCGCAGTGGTCACGGGTAGCGCGGCGACCAAACAGCGGGAAGGGATCCTCGATCTCAGGGGAACCCGTCCGCTGAAATCGAGGGAAACCCCCTGGTGGAGGTGATGGGACTCGAACCGACGACCCCCTGCTTGCAAAGCCGTCACAGCCGTGTCGCGAGGCCCGGCAGATACGCGGAAACCCGCGAGATTGCAGGGTTCTCGGTGCCGTCCGGTACCGGCCCATAGCGGTCCGTTGTGTGCTCTCGCGGAGGTTTCGCGGAGTGACGGGAACCTTCGAGCTCTTCCCAGCGATGCGTCCTATCGGATACGTCGCTACGTCTTCGGCAGATCGTCTGGAGTGCTCCACTCCTCGAGCAGTCGCACGTCGAGGACAGCACCGGCGAGCTGCTCGGGGAACACCGCCAAGATGTGGTCTGTCCCGGTCGCTGACTGTGATCGGATGGCCTGGAAGCCATGCTCGTGGGCGGCTTCGCCGATCGCTCGGGTGAACCGGCGGTCGTCGCGAACCAGCTCCGGAGGCTTCACGCCAATGCTTGCGAGCGTCACAGCTTCTGTGAGGTCGAGAACCCTGTCGAGCGTTGTGCTCACTTCGTAAAGCTCTCGTGGCAGAAGAGCTTCGATGTCGAGGCCTTGGCGCTCAGCTTGTTTCGTGAGTTCGGCGACAACGCACGGGCGCGTGAGGCAGAGATAGAGCACAGGGAAGCTGTGCGGTGGGTTGAAGCGGCCTCCGAGGCGACGCGCTCCGTCACCGCTTCGTGGATCGAATCCCTTTGCCTGGTTCCTGTATCCGACGACGGTGAGGCGGGACCCGGGGAGCTGACCGAGTGCCCGAGGGTCGAGCGACGACATGTCAGATGGTCACGCCTTCGGCCAAGGCGAGGAGCAGGTCGACCACGCGCTGGTACTGACCGGACGCGATCAGATCGAGTGGCTTCTCGTAGTCGAGATCCGGGTTTGGTGACCGCATCCAGAGCCGGGCTGCGTCGTCGCGCATGACACGTCGGGTGAGGTCGACAACCGCTCGCAGTTCAAGCAGCCGTTCCTCGGCCTCGCGTCGAGGAGCAGCTGCCTCGGCCTTCCATCGGGCCACACTGCGAGCATTTGTGTCGCTGACGCGCGCAAGGTCTGCGGTGTCGACGACATCACCCTGGTAGAGGTGGTCCAGTAGGGAGCTGAGTGTGGTCATGGTCTCCTCGTCGCCTGAACGTGTACAAATACGTCGCGCGTATGTCGTAGTGTATGTCGAGCACCCTGAGGAGGCAATCCGGTGGATCTCGATTTCGGACACGGTTTCATCCCCCGCGTTGGTGAGTAGAACTACAAGGCGGTCGATCGTTGTGTCGGGCCAGCCAACCTGTTCTCGGCCTCGCTCGACTTGCCATGGGCGATCGTGGACGGCGCCTGGACGGCCCGCAACCCGGAGCTTCTCTGCACCCTTCGAGCACACGGGACGAAGCTGCTCGTCGACACCCACACGTGGCGATTCCGTCACGAGTCCGCGTTCGACGTCCAACGTCTGCGAAACACAAGTTGGGCACCTTCAGCGCCGGTATCACCGGCGGACGGGCAGGCGGTAGGTCGCCTCGTACGAGCAAGTCTCCTCCCTCAGGCGGAGCTTAAGAGGCTGCGCGGGTAGATCAGCTGGGTGGGTTCCAGCGGTTTCGCCAGTCGATGAGTTTCGCGGCGAGGATGAACACCAGAGCGAGCGCGAGTTGGGCTTCGCGATGGGCGGGCTGACGGTCGG
>JAIBBP010000256.1 GCA_019694615.1 Microthrixaceae bacterium
ATCTCGGGTTCCCTCATGCCCTGGGTGGTCACCGACGGCGTCCCGATGCGCAGGCCGGATGTGACGAACGGCGACCGCGGATCGTCGGGCACGGTGTTCTTGTTGAGGGTGATCCCGGCGTCGTCGAGAACGATCTGGGCATCCTTACCCGTGAGCTCCTCGTCGAAGGCGCGGAGGTCGACCAACATGAGGTGGTTGTCGGTGCCACCTGACACCAGCCGGAACCCGGCGGTGCCGAGCCCGTCGGCGAGGGCCTGCGCGTTGGACACGATCTGCGCCGCGTACTCCTTGAACGACGGGTGCGCCGCCTCACGGAATGCGACGGCTTTGCCGGCGATCACATGCTCGAGGGGGCCACCCTGCAGGCCGGGGAAGATGGCCTTGTTGATGGCTGCGCCGTACTCCTCGCGGGCCAGGATGCAGCCACCGCGGGGACCGCGGAGCGTCTTGTGCGTCGTGAACGTGACGATGTCGGAGTACGGGACGGGGTTGGGGTGCGCGCCACCGGCGATGAGCCCGGCGATGTGTGCCGCGTCGAACATGAGGAGCGCGCCGGCGTCGTCGGCGATGGATCGCAGCGCTTCGGGATCGATGATCCTCGGATAGGCCGTCGCGCCCGCCACGATGAGCTTCGGGCGGTGTTCGAGCGCGAGGTCGCGGATCTGGTCGTAGTCGATGCGCTCGTCCGACGGCGTCACCTTGTAAGGCACGAAGTTGTAGTAGCGACCGGAGATGTTGACGGGGCTTCCGTGGGTGAGGTGACCACCGTGATCCAAGCTCATGCCGAGGACCGTGTCGCCCGCTTCGAGGAGCGCTAGATACACGCCCAGATTCGCGTTGGCGCCCGAGTGCGGTTGCACGTTGGCGAACTCCGCCCCGAACAGGGCTTTGACGCGGTCGATTGCGAGCGTCTCGATGTCGTCGACGACCTGGTTCCCGCCGTAGTACCGCTTGTAGGGGTAGCCCTCGGAGTACTTGTTGGTGAGGACCGAGCCGGTGGCCTCCATCACTGCGGGCGACGTGAAGTTCTCCGACGCGATCAACTGGAGGCCCGTGTTCTGGCGTTCGACCTCGCGGTCGATGAGGTCGAAGACCTCGGTGTCACGGTCGGTCGGCCATCCCATCACTTCGCTCCTTCTGTCTCACGAGCGGCACGCGCTTCGCTCGCCTCGATCTCCATCAACTGATCGACGCGCCGTTGATGGCGTCCACCTTCGAACGCAGTGCCGAGGAACGTGGTGACGATCTCCTCGGCGAGGCCGACCCCGACGACCCGTCCACCGAGGCTCAGCACGTTCGCGTCGTTGTGCTCGCGTGCCATACGCGCCGTGTACAGGTCGTTGCACAACGCAGCGCGGACGCCATGCACCTTGTTGGCGGCCAGTTGCTCGCCCTGTCCGCTTCCGCCGAGCACGATGCCGAGATCGGCGTCGCCGTCGCGAACCGTGCGGCCGACGCCTGCGCAGATCGCGGGGTAGTCGACAGAGTCGGTGGAATCGGTGCCCTGGTCGTCGACCTCGTGGCCCAGACCACGGAGAAAGCCGACAAGGTGCTGTTTGAGCTCGAATCCGGCGTGATCGGCGCCGATGGCGATGCGGGACATTCCCTGGACTGTAGTTGTCGCACCGACGTTCCTATTCTGCTGGCGATGCCACCTGCACTCGATCCACGAAGCCCTGTCATCGTCGGGGTCGGACAATTCCTCAACCGCGACGACGAGAACCCGATCGAGCCGGTACGGCTGGCTGCGATCGCGGCGAGGCTGGCCGCGGACGACTGCGGCGCTCCGTCGATCCTCACCGCCCTCGACGCCGTCGCCGTTGCGCCGATCGTGTCGTGGCGCTACGGCGATCCCGGTCGACTCATCGCCGAGGAGCTGGGCGCGACTCCTTCGTTGACGATGTACCCGACGATCGGCGGCAACACCCCCCAACTCCTGATGACCCGCGTCTGCGAACGCATCGCCGCCGGCGAGATGTCGAGTGCTCTGATCTGTGGCGCCGAGGCATACCGCACCCGCATGCGTGCCAAGAAGCACGAGCTGCCGCTCGACTGGCAGCGACAGGACCGCGACGTCCAACCCGGTTGGACCGACGGAACCACCTTCGAGATGCCGCACCAGGCGGAGATGGCGCTCGGGATCATCATGCCGACGCAGAACTATCCGCTGTTCGAGAACGCGTTACGCCACGAGGCAGGCCGCTCAGCTGCCGAACACAGTGCACACATCGCCGGGATCTGGGCCGGGTTCAGCGCCGTGGCAGCGGACAACCCCCATGCGTGGGACCGCACCCCCCACACGGCCGAGGAGATCGCGACGGTCACGTCGGCGAACCGGATGGTCGGCTTTCCCTACACCAAGCACATGGTGTCAAACTCCCATGTCGACATGGCGTCGGCGGTCCTCGTCTGCTCCGTCGAGCGGGCGACGTCGCTCGGCATCCCGAGGGACCGGTGGGTGTTCCCCCTATCGGGAGCCGACACCAAGGATCCCACGATGTCGAACCGCACCTCGTTCACGTCGTCGGCGGCGATCCGACATGGTGGCCGTGCGGCACTCGACCTCGCCGGCGTCGGGATCGACGATGTCGCTCACGTGGACGTGTACTCGTGTTTCCCCTCGGCGGTGGAGATCGCATGCGCCGAGTTGGGCCTGTCCACCGATCGGCAGCTCACCGTCTACGGCGGACTGTGCTTCGCCGGCGGTCCCTGGAACAACCCGGTCGGCCATGCGATCTGCGCGATGGTCGACGTGCTGCGAGAGGACCCGGGATCGACGGGGCTGGTCACCGCCAACGGCGGGAACATCCAGAAGCACAGCTTCGGGGTGTATTCCAGCGAGCCACCGGCCACCGGTTTCCGCTCGGCGCATCCGCAGTTCGCCGTCGACACCGAACCACTGGTGCCCGTCATCGAGAACTACGCCGGCGCGGCCACGATCGAGACGTGGACGGTGATGCACGAACGCGATGGCTCGATCGGACGCAGCCACGCCGTGCTCCGCACGCCGGGCGGTGAACGGGGGTGGGCCGTCGCGACCGACACCGACGTGGGTGCCGCGCTCGAAGCCGAGGACCCCATCGGTTGGACGGTCACCATCGGCCCCGACGCCCAGCTGCTCCTCGGGTAACACCCCCTCCAGGCTCGTTCTGTCCTGCGAGAGCACCACCCGGGTGGTGCTCTCGCAGGACAGAACGAGCTGAGTTGGGAATAACGTGCACCCATGACCGAGCACAACCCGCTCCTCGACCCCATCGATGGGTCCGACCACCAGATGTTCGCCGGGTGCCAGATCGATGTCGTCCCCGCCGGCGCCGGTCGCATCAAACGAATCATCTACCCACCCGGACACCGTTGGTCGACAGCGATCAAACCACTCGTCGGAACCGAGTTGTGCCAGCACAACCACGTGGGGTTCCTCGCGTCAGGGAGCCTGACCTTCGAGTTTCCCGACGGCTGTGTTCAGGAGTACGTCGCGCCGGTCGCCGTAGCGGTCACTCCTGGCCACGATGCCTATGTCGTGGGCGAGGAGCCCGCCGTGCTGGTTCAGATCGACTTCGGGGCCGACACGAATGACCGCCTCGGACTTCCCGACGCCCACACCCACTGAGCACGGGTCGTCACGAGCCGCGCTTCATCCGGTCGTGTAGCAGAGTCATCACGCGTTCCGACGCCTTGGGCATCTCGTCGAGCAGCTGACGAAACTGCTTCGCGTTGAATCGCAACAGCTTCAGCTCGGTGTCACCGATCACCGAGGCATTGCGGGGACGGTGGTCGACGAGCGCCGTCTCGCCCACCATCGTTCCGGCGTTGACTGACGCGATGAACTCACCGTTCATGTAGACCGAAGCCGTGCCTTCGACGATCACGAAGCAGTCGTTCGCTGCGTCGCCCTGATCGATGATCACGGTGCCAGCCGGCGCGACGACCTCGGAGGACAGCGCAGCTACCCGCCGGAGCTGATCGTCGTCGAACCCCTCGAAGAACGCGACGCTCGCCAGCCATCCCACGCTCTCGGTTTCCCGCTTCCAGAACGGCACCTGTAAGCCCCCTTCGCCGTCGATCGACGGGTGAGCCTACGCGACCGAGAGCAGCTGTGCGGTCGTGATCGGCCCTTCCCGCAACACGACGATGCCCGTTCCGGACACGTCGACAACCGTTGATGCCCGGGCTTGCAGCGCGCCACCGTCGACCACACAGCCAAGGCGGGCCCCGAACGTCTCGGCGATGCGTTCGGCGGAAGGCAACGTCGGCTCGCCGGCAAGGTTGGCGCTCGTCGTCACGATGGGCCCGACGGCGCGAATCAGCTCGCGGATCAGCTCAGAGTCGGTGCAGCGCACGCCGATCGTCGATGCGTCACCGCCGAGGTCGATGGTGACACCGACCCTGCGGCGAACCACGATCGTCAGCGGCCCTGGCCAGAAGCGGTCCGCCAGCGACTGGGCGAGCGGTCCGAACTGCCCGAGGGCGAATGCCTGCTCCGCGTCGCCGACCAGAACCGCCATCGCCTTGGTCGCGACGCGGCCCTTGACCTCGAACAGGGCCCGAACAGCTTCCGGGTCCTCGAAGCGGGCAGCGATTCCGTACACCGTGTCGGTCGGCACTCCAATGCACCGACCCGCCATGAGCGCGTCGATCGCGGGGGCAGTATCGGAAATCGGCGAGATCGGAGCGGGTGTCGAAGTCGGCCGGTCGGTCATCGATCGCGACCGTACCGGGTTGACCGACCGCCGGCAGTGCCCAACGAGCGGTACCGCTCAACAACAGGCCGACCCCGGCCGATAGATCAGGACCGGACATGGAGCGGCGCCGCGCGGCGCCGCGACCCGGGAGGACCGACCATGCAGGTGATGGAGAAGAAGGCGAAGTGCCCCTTGTGCGGTGCGAAGAACCCCGTCGGCGCCCCTCGCTGCGGCATCTGCACGCGCCCGCTCGAAGAGGCCCCACTTCCCTCCCAAGCCGTGTACCAGGAGGCGCTCTGGTCGACCAGGATCGCCTCGAAAGGCGCCCGCAAGAAGTCGAACCCGGCGTTCGCCCTGCTGCTCGTGGCACTCGTCGGCCTCGGGCTCAACTACTTCGTGGTGAAGAAGGGACCCGATTGGTTGCACGAACCGGTCCAGGCCCCACAGGGTTCGACGTGGAAGGAGTACCGCGATCAGCCCGACTACCTGGTCGACCTCCCCGGCACCCCCATGGTCGGCACAGCGGAAGCCTTGGGTTCCCAGCTCTCGACAGCATCGGTGTGGGTCGACGACCGCTGGGACGTCGCCCGCGACGACAACACTCGATCGGTGGGAGCGATGGAGAACGCTCGGAACCGACTCCACGCCGGCGTCGTCGTCGCAAGCGGTGTGGCGCCCGCCGATCCCGCGGCGACGCTGTCGGGGCTCGTCGCGTCGCTTGTCCCGAACACCGAGCTCGCCGTCGGCGGAGTGGACTCGGTGCAACGGCCGGCCTACGGCGAACAGTTCACCCTCACCACGAACTTCACCGGCTTCCCCGAGCCATCGAAGTCCGGCACGGTGCGAGCCACGGCAACGATCTGGGAAGGGCGGATCTACATCGCAGCGTCGTTCGTCGTCGGTGGCGACGACAAAGCGTTGCACCAGAACCTGGTCGAGGACTTCCACCCGGTCGGAGCGCCGCGCTGAGGCTGTCGGTGAGGCAGGGGCCGCTCAGTCGGCGGAGACCGTTCAGCCAGCGGGGAACTGCCCGCTGACGAACCGGTCACGGCCGACCAGATCGGCAACGATTCTGACATCGACAAACCCGGCGTCGTTCATCATCGCAGCGACGCGTGCGCTCTGGCGCGGATCGAGTTCGACCACCAGGTAGCCGCCGGAAGCGAGCCATCGCGGAGCGTCGGAAACGATGACGATGAGGTCGTCGAGCCCGTCGCGACCCGCCCGCAAGGCGCCCGCTGGCTCCCAACGTTCGACCTCAGCGGGAAGCGGGTCGTCGTCGGTCACGTACGGCGGGTTCGACACCACGACATCGAGGCGGCCGCGCAATCCGTCGTCGAGCGCAGCGAACCACTGCCCCTCCGCCAGACGGACCCGGGCCGCGGCTCGCCCGATGCCGGCGAGGTTTGCACGGGCGACCGCCAAGGCGTCGACGGAGCGATCCGTCGCCCACACCTCGACATCGGTTCGTTCGCTCGCGATCGCCAGCGCGATTGCCCCGCTCCCGGTGCCGAGGTCCACGACGGTGAACCGGGAACGGTCCGGGTGCCGCGACGCCAGCTCGTCGATGCGGGTCGACACGAGGTCGACGATCATCTCGGTCTCCGGCCGCGGAATCAGCACCCGTGGGTCGACCATGAGGTCGAGCGTCCGAAACGCCCAGTGCCCGAGCACGTACTGGAGCGGCTCGCCCTGAGCCCGGCGGGCAACGAGATCGTCGTAGCGCGCCATCGCCCTCTGCGTCACCAGCGACGACCGCTCCACGGTGAGGCGGGCCCCGTCGAAACCCGACACCTCCTCGACGATTCGTCGGGCATCGATGGCCGGCGCATCCAGGCCCGCCCTCCGGAGCCGCGACTCGGCCTCCTCGATCAGGTCACCCCAGCTGACGGTCCCGTCCTCCCGGGTGCTCGAACCCGGCCGTTCAGTCACCGAGGTCTTCGAGCTGTCGAGTGCGCTCGTCGTGGACCAGGGCGTCGCTCACCTCGTCGAGCTCGCCCGCCAGCACCTTGTCGAGGTTGTAGGCGGTGAACCCGATGCGGTGATCGGAGATCCGGTTCTCCTTGAAGTTGTAGGTACGGATCTTCTCGCTCCGACCGCCACCCCCGACCTGGCTCTTGCGGGCGTCGGACTGCTCGGCCGCCTGCCGGTCCTGTTCGAGCTTCAGCAGCCGACTCCGCAGGACGACGAGCGCTCTGGCCTTGTTCTGGAGCTGGCTCTTCTCATCCTGCATCGCAACGACGAGGCCGGTCGGCTTGTGGGTGACGCGCACGGCCGAGTCGGTGGTGTTCACCGACTGACCACCGGGCCCCGACGATCGGTAGACGTCGAACGTGAGGTCGTTCGGGTCGAGCACGACGTCGACTTCCTCGGCCTCGGGGAGCACGCTGACTGTGGCCGAAGAGGTGTGGACCCGCCCCTGGGACTCGGTGACGGGAACACGCTGGACGCGGTGGGGGCCGGCCTCGTGCTTCATCCGTGACCACACGCCGTCACCCTTGAGCTGGAACGTCACGTCGGAGAAGCCGCCGAGATCCGACGGTGAGGAACCCATCACTTCGAACTGCCACCGTTGGCGGGACGCGAACACCTTGTACATCTCGAAGAGATCGCGAGCGAACAGGTTGGCCTCCTCCCCGCCCTCGGCACCGCGGATCTCGACGATCACGTTGCGGTCGTCGTTGGGGTCGCGCGGAAGCAGCAGGACGCGGATCTCCGCTTCGAGCTCCTCGATGCGGCGGTCCGACGAATCGATCTCCTCACGCATCGCCTCGCGGTCGTCGCCGCTCAGCTCGGCGAACATCTCCCGCGCCGTCGCCAGATCGTCGGTGACACGACGAAGCTCGGTGGCGCGGTCGACGATCGGCTCCAGCTCCTTCCGCCGCCTGGTCAGCTTCACCAGGCGCTGCTGGTCTGCGAACACATCGGGGTCGGCCAGCATGGCGTCGACGTCGCGAAGCTCGCGTTCCAGGGAGGTAAGGCGGTCCAGCACGGGGACCGATCCTACCGGCCCCGCCGGCTGTCAGGACCGAGATCGGGTGTGTGGGAGTTCGACGGCAACGAACTCGACTGGGCGGTGGAGCCGCTCTCCGACTGCTCGCACCGGGGCCAGGAGGTTCCGCTCCGGTCCGCAGATCACCAGCCGTGCGTCGGGGGCGACAAATGCCCGAGTATCGGCAGCGAGCGGCACGACGTCGAGATCGACTCCGGCGGTGCACACGACGACGAGGGGCTCGCCGGACAGGTCGGTTCCGACGGCCGCAGCCGGCTGTGCTTCGCGGAGGGAGTCGATAGCCAGCGTCGTGGCCACCGGTGAGAGTTCGGAGGCGCCGACCAACGCAGGTTCGGCGACGACCAACTCGCGCAGCCACCGCTCCGGCACGAGATCGCGCAGTGGGTGGATGGTCGCCCCCGGCGCGCGGTACCGCGACACCATCTCCACGGCGTTGTCGAGCGCGTCGGCGGTGGGGACGCCGGAGAACATCATCGAGGAGATCTCACGATCGAAGCGGCCGACGCCGACTTCCAGCACCGGCACGCCGCCCTCGCTCTCAACAACGCGGGCGACCTCGAGGCCGTGGACTTCGGCGCGGGTGACACCGTGTTCGGTGACGACCGAAACGTTCGCGGCACCGAGGAGCGCCTGCACGTCAGGCGGTACGTCGACGGCGACGGGGAGCTCGTCGAAGGGGGCCGGCGGCACCGGTTCGGACGAGGTGGCAACGAGGCGCTCCACCGAGACCCCTATGTCGAAGTAGGTGGCCTCGCGTCCCAACCGACCTGCGACCTCGGCCGGAGCGTCAACGATCAGGAGCACGGAGGTGGCGCCCTGGCGAACGGCCCAGACGAGCGCACCGCCCAACGAACGGGGGCCGGCCTCCTCGATGAGGAACGACGCCATGCCCGTGTCGTCGAGCAGCGCCGCACCGGTTGCGAACGGCCCGGACGAAACGACGTCGCCGCCGAGGCGGTCGCCTACGAGCGCTCGAAGCTTCGCGACGCGCAACTGCCCGAGGCGTTCCTCGGGCAGGCTGCTGGTGGTCACCCGGCGGACCGGGTCACTCGGCGTCGGTCGACTCGGTCTCTGAAGCGTTCGACTCGGCGGGCATCGTCGCTGCCGGCGCCTTGCGCTTGCGCTCGCCGTAGCGCTTCTGGAAGCGCTCGACGCGGCCGGCGGTGTCGATGATCTTCATCGTGCCGGTGAAGAACGGGTGGGTGAACGCCGAGATCTCGACCTTGGCGAGCGGGTACTCGTTGCCGTCATCCCACGTGACCGTCTCGGTGGTCTCGATGGTCGAGCGAGTGAGGATGCGGTCGCCCGACGACGTGTCCTGGAAGACCACGTAGCGGTAGTTGGGGTGGATGTCAGCCTTCATAGTTGGTCCAGCCTAGGGAGATC
>JAIBBP010000160.1 GCA_019694615.1 Microthrixaceae bacterium
GCCCCGCTATCGACGCCCACGACGATCGTCTCACCATTGTCTGCGCCGACCGTCCCGGCCTGTTCAGCCGAATCGCCGGCGTGCTCGCTCTGAACGGCCTCGACGTGCTGGAGGCAACGGTGCGCACGTCGGACGCGTTGGCGATCGAGGAGTTTCGGGTGTCATCCGCGTTCGGCGCCGAGATTCCGTGGAGCAAAGTCGAGCGAGACCTCGAACGAGCTCTGCTCGGCCGAATCGCACTCGAACCGCGGTTGGCGGAGCGGGCACGGAGCTACCAGCGTCGGCGCAACACCGGTCGCGGCCTCGAACCCAAGGTGCGAGTGCTCGAACACGAAGCCTCCGACGGTTCGACGGTGGTGGAGGTGGTCGGCCCGGACAGCGTCGGGCTGCTGTACGGCCTGACCCGAGCTCTGGCCGACCTCGACCTCGACATCCTGCGAGCCAAGATCGCGACGATGGGAAGCGACGTGGTCGACTCGTTCTACGTGCGCGATCGCTCAGGAGCTCCCATCACCGACGAGGCCGACGGCGACGAGATCCGCACCGCTCTCCTTCACGTTCTGCGAACGAGCAAGACCTGAGTGTCCCTGTGATCGCCGCCCGTCAGCGGGCTGTCCGTCACCGTTGCTCGCGGAGGAACCGTTCGACCTCGGACACGAGGTCGTGTGCTGAATCCCCGGCGAGGGCGTCACGGTCGTAGGTCTCCTCGAGATGGGCCACGTAGGCGGCGGTCTCCTCGTCCTCGGACACCAGGGCCGAAATCTGCCGCTCGTACTCCGATGCGTCGGCAATCAGCGAGGTTGTTGGAGCGTCGGTCTTGAGGATCGCGCACACGCGCTCCACCAGCGCGAGCGCGGCCTTTGGGGACGGTGCCGCCGGAACGTAGCTGGGTACGGCAACCCACAACGACGCTGAGTGCACACCGCGGTTCAGACACTCGTCGTGGAGCACTCCGACGACTCCGGTCGGACCCTCGTAGCGGGAGGGCTCCAGGTGGAGTGCGTCGATCACCTGCTGGTCCTCCGACGTGCCGAACACCGAAGCGGGGCGGGTGTGTGCGACATCGGCGAGCAGCGCTCCGAGCGTGATGATCAGGCGGGCGTTCAGCGAACTCGCGACGTCGATCACCTGCTGGCTGAAGGTGCGCCAACGCAACTGTGGCTCGACGCCACTCAGGAGCACCACACCCGGTGCTCCCGGGGGTTCAGCCCAGTGGAACTCGTTCTCCGGCCAGACGATTCGCCGCGCTCCGTCCTCGATCCGCACCGACGGCCGTGACACCGTGAAGTCGTAGTAGTCCTCGGGGTCGATGCCCGCGAACGGAACGGCGTTCCACGCTTCGCGCAGATGGTGGATAGCTTCGGACGCCGAGTCGCCGGCGTCGTTCCACCCCTCGAAGGCGGCGATGAGGACCGGCTGGCGTAGCGATGGGCGGCTCGACCAGCGAAGAGAACTCACGACATGAACGCTACCGACCGGCGAAGCGAATCCGTCGCTCGTCGCGGTGCTGGCGTTGGCCCCAACGACGCGACGACTCGATCTCCTGCCGACGTAGGCTGCCTCGATGCCTGTGGATCCGACTGTCATTGTTCGCGAACTCGAGACCGCCGACGACGTCGACGATCGGGTTGTTGCCGCGTTTGCGCGCCTGATCCCGCAGCTTTCCTCCTCGTCGCCAGCGCCAACCTGTGACCAACTCGTCGAGATGGTCACGTCCGGTGCCGACCACGTGCTGCTGGCGGAAGACGCCGAAGGCGCAGTGCTGGGGTCGATGACGCTCGTCGTGTTCCGCATCCCCACCGGGGTGCGTGCCTGGATCGAGGACGTCGTGGTCGACGAGACGGCCAGAGGTCGGGGAGTCGGCGAAGCCCTCAACCGAGCGGCGTTGGAACGGGCGTACGGGCTTGGCGCCAAGACCGTCGACCTGACGTCGCGTCCCAGTCGCGAGGCGGCCAATCGGCTGTACCAGAAGCTCGGCTTCGAACCTCGAACCACCAACGTGTACCGCCACAATCCCGACGCGGGCTAGGACCAACACCGTTCACGTGGCCGCCGATTCTGGCGGTACTCGGCTCGGCGGTGGGGCCCACGAAGGCTCTCGCTGCGAGGTTTGAGTGTCAGTGGATCTCGCTAGCATCGAACATATGTTCTGGGGCGAGCTTGCTGAGGTGTTGGACGGTGTGGTCCCGGTGACCGAAGCGGCCGATCAAACCTTGTTGGACACCGCCCGGAAGATCGAAACCGCACGCCGTCGGCTGGATGCGGTGCAGGCGCTGGTGGTCGGCGAACTCGATGTCCGCGGCACCACCGACATCTCGGACGGGTTGGCGACCGGCCGCTGGTTGTCCCGAGAAGCGGGGATCTCCGACCATGCCGCGGGCGGGCTGGTCAGAGTCGCACGTGCACTCCGGGTCGATCTCCCCGCGACCGCTGGGGCGTTGGGGGCGGGGGTGATCGGGTTCGAACACGCCAACGTCATGACCGACGCGGTCAACCCTCGGATCGTCTCAGCGTTTCGTGAGATCGAAACCGAACTGATCGATCAGGCCGGCGGGATGGCGTTCCGGGCGTGGCGCAAGCATGTGAAGACAATTGCGGCCCTGTTGGATCAGGACGGCGGCTACGA
>JAIBBP010000004.1 GCA_019694615.1 Microthrixaceae bacterium
GCGAGGTGGTCGCGGACCAGAGCGGTCCCACCGCAACACTCACCATCCGTGAGGGCGACAAGGTCCAGGTCGTGGCCAACGACGGCGAACTGTCGAGCGAGACCGCCGAGGCGACATGCACCGGCAACCCCGCCAACAAGCCGCCGACAGTGAAACTGTCGTGCCCGAAGGACCTCGTGTACGGCACGCCGACCGAGTTCACCGCGAACGGGTCGGATCCCGACGACGATCCCCTCACCTACTCGTGGACCGTGAACGGATCACCCATCGCAGGCCAGAACGCGGCGACAGTAACGCTGACCGTGAAAGCCGGCGACAAGGTCGCCGTGACCGCGAGCGACGGCACGCTAACCAGCGCTGCCGTCGAGGTGAAGTGCAAGGGAACCGAGCCGAACCTTCCGCCCACGGTCACCCTCGACTGCCCAGCGGGACTGGTCTGGGGAACGCCGGCGACGTTCACGGCCAAGGGCAATGACCCCGAGGGTGGCGCGCTGACCTACCAGTGGCGGGTCAACGACAAGAAGCTCGACGTGACATCGGCGACCATCGAACTGACGCTCGCCAAGGGTGATGTCGTGACGGTGTCGGTCAAGGATTCGAAGGAACTCTCCTCGGGCAAAGTGACCGCAACCTGCACTGGGAACAGTCGCCCGCAGGTGAAGCTCGAGTGCCCGAAGTCGGTGTTCTACGGCGAGCCGATGACATTCACGGCGTCCGGCACCGACGCTGATGGCGACGCACTCACCTACGTGTGGAAGGTCAACGGCCGAACCGTCGCCGGACAGACCGGCCCGTCGGCGACGTTCACGATCGTGAAGGGTGACCGAGTCAACGTCGCCGTGGTCGATGCGAAAGATGCAGCCTCCGACAGCGTGACCGTGCAGTGCACGGGGACCTCGCGCCCCACCGTCACCATCACCTGCCCCTCCAAGCTGGTGTGGGGCGAACCGTTCGACTTCATCGCCAACGGCGTCGATCCCGATGGTGACACCAAGCTGGGTTACAGCTGGTACATCAACGGTGTTCCCGTCGCCGGCCAGAGCGGCCCGAAGCTGACGGCAACGTTGGGCCCCGACGACGTGCTCACCGTCACGGTGACGGACTCCGCTGGAGCGGTCTCAGCATCGGCGAGCGCCGACTGCGACGGCAACCACCGGCCGAAGGTCGCGCTCGTGTGCCCCGAGAAGCTGGTCTACGGAACTCCGACCGCCTTCACCGCGACAGGAAGCGACACTGACGGCGACAAGCTGACCTACGTGTGGAAGATCGACGACGACGTCGTGAAGGGTGCCGACGCTTCGACGGCGGAGTTGACGGTCGAGAAGGGCCAGCGCGTAACGGTGACCGCGACCGATGGGACGGCGACGTCGACCGCAGCGACCTCTACCTGCACCGGAACGTCGACTCCGAAGGTGACCACCACCTGCCCGAAGCCGCTGGTCTGGGGTGAGGCGGCGGTCTTCACCGCCGTGGGAACTGACGAGGACGGCGACACCCTCACGTACGCCTGGGCCGTCAACGGCACCGCGGTCGCCGGCCAGACCGGCGCAACGGCGACGCTCTCGCTCAAGAAGGGCGACACGGTGACGGTCACGGCGACCGACCCGACGGGTCTCGTGTCCGAAACCGCCACCTTCGACTGCATCGGCAAAGAGCGCCCGCGCATCACGCTGGTGTGCCCGGCGGACTTCGTCTTCGGAACGCCGGCGAAGTTCTCGGCGACCGTCGAGCATGCCAAGGCCGAGGACCTCGTGTTCACCTGGGCCCTCAACGGCAAGGTCATCGACGGTGCCACCACCGCTTCGGTGGTTGCGACGCTTCGGGCCAACGACGTGCTGGCGGCGACCGCCACCGATGCCGACGGACTCGGCGCAGTCACTGTCGGTGCGACATGTGTCGGTACGAACCCACCGGCTCCGCCCACTCCGACGCCTCCCACAGCCGTACCCCCGGTGCCGTCCATGCCCCAGGTCCTGGCCGGTGACGTCTACCGCGCGGCCGCCCAGACCACTCGCTCATCGAGCCCACTCGCAGTGACCGGTGGGGAGGCGCTGGCGATGGCCGGCATCGCACTCGCCGCGCTCGCCGCCGGCCTCCTGCTCGTCGGTGTGAGCCGCCGCAAGAAGACCGTTCCCACCCCCGACGCGTGATCTGTGATGCGAGGCCGCCCCTGGAGGGGCGGCCTCGCATCACAGAACCGGTGTGCGAACCGATATCGTCTCGGCGTGCACTCCCGACCGCCGACGCGCCAACTTTCGTTGTCCGAGGCGGCGGCGCTTCTCGATCCCGTCGACTCGATCGGACTACCGCTTGGAACTGGTCAGCCGGTCGGCTTGATCCATGCGCTGGGCGAACGATCCGACTGGGAGCACCTCGACGTGCTTGCAGCGATGCTCGTCGACTTCTACGCGCTTTTCGACCACAGCGGCGTCTTTCTCACCTCGACGTTCTTCGGCCCCGCCGAGCGCATCTACCGCGACATGGGTCGCAACGTCGCCTACCTCCCCACCGATTTCCGTCGGTTCGCGACCGTGATGGAGCAACGTCGCCCCCGCGTGGTTGCAACGGCCGCTTCGGCTCCTGACAGCGACGGATGGATGAGCTTGTCGCTGCATGCGGGCGCGAGCGTCGAGGAGATCCACCGAGCTGCGGCCGATCCCGACCGGCTCCTGATCGTCGAGTCGAGTCCACACTTCCCCCGCACGCGGGGGCTCACCTCCGACGATCACCGCTTGCACGTCGACGATGTCGACGTGGTGTGCGCCTCCGACCGTCGCCCTGTCGAGCTCGTCGATCCCGAGGTCACCGAAGTCGAGCTGGCGATCGCCGCCTTCGCTGCTGAGTACATCCCGAACGGGGCGACACTCCAGACCGGGTTCGGGTCGATCCCGTCCACGATCGCCACCGTGCTCGCTCGCGGCGACGGCGGCGACTACGGAATTCACTCCGAGATGTTCACCACCGGGCTGATGCGCCTGCATCAGGCGGGCAAAGTCACCAACGCCAACAAGGCTCAGTTCGACGGCTTCTCGCTCGTCACCTTCGCCGCCGGCATCAGCGAGCTCTACGAGTGGCTCGACGGGCGCGACGACGTCCGCTTCGCGCCGGTGTCAGTCGTCAATTCCCCCGAGGCGATCACCGCGAATCACGCGATGGTCACCATCAACGGCGCAATCGCTGTCGACCTGTGGGGCCAGGTCACGGCCGACTCCATCGAAGGGCGACAGTTCTCCGGGGTCGGCGGCCACGAGGACTTCGTGTCCGGCTCTGGCATCGAGCTCGAGGACCGCTCCCTGATCTGTCTCCCCGCAACTGCCGAGGTGGACGGCGTCCTGCGCTCGCGCATTGTCACGGCGTTCAGTCCCGGCTCGATCGTCACGACACCGCGACATCAGGTCGATGTGATCATCACCGAGTTCGGGGTCGCCGAGCTACGCGGGAGGTCCACCACCGAACGGGCAACGGAACTGGCAGCAATCGCTCACCCTCAGTTCCGCGACGAACTTCGAGCGGCGATCCCAACGATCCCCTGAGCGGAGCGAGCGATGCCGACCGTCGTCGACCGCATCAAGAAAGCCGCCGACCAACTGACGACGGCGGAACGCAAGGTCGCCGCGTTCATCACCGGCGACCCGCAGTCCGTCGCGTTCGGAACCGTCGCCGAGGTCGCCACCCGCTCCGGAGCCAGCGGTGCGTCGGTTGTGCGCCTGGCGACCAAGCTCGGTTACAGCGGGTTCTCCGAGCTGCAGGGCGCTGTCCAGGCGGAGCTCGGACAGCGGCTTCGTCCCGCCGCCGAGCGGATCCGACAACGAACCTCCGACGACCTCCTGAGTGCCGGGCTGACCGCCGCGATGACTTGTGTGCAGGCAACGTTCGCCGGAATCGATCCGGGACGGCTCGATGCGATCGTGCGGCTCCTCTCCGTCCGGCAACGGACGGTCTGGGTCGTGGCCGGCGACGCGTCGTCAGGAGTCGCACACCAGTTCGCTGTCGAGATGTCGATGCTCCGGCGAAACGTGGTCGAGCTCACAGGGTCGCCGGTGAACGTCGCGCGCCAGCTGGCGGACATCGGCAACCGCGATGTGGTGATCGCCCTCGACCTCCGGCGGTACGACCGATGGGTCCTCGACGCCGTGACCATGGCCACCGCTGCTGGAGCCACTGTGGTCGCACTGACCGACGGTCCTCTCTCGCCGCTAGCGAAGGGGGCAGCTCACCTCGTCACGATCGAGGCCGACGGGGTTGGGCCGTTCGACAACTACGTCGGAGCGCTTGCCACCCTCGCAGCCATCACCGCCGGCGTCGCCGACCGGCTGCGCGGACCGGCGACGGCGCACCTCGACCGAATCGAGGAGGCGTGGACCGGGACCGGGGCGCTCGTCGACCAACCTGACTAGAGATTGACCCGGGACACCCGCGCCCTGGTCGCATTTGTTTCATATTCTATGTAATCTTGAAACATATGTTTCAGTCAGTCGTTCGCCATCGTCCAGTGTCGATCGTGGAGATCGGCAACTGGGACGCTCCCTCCCCGCCGAACGACGCTCCGGGCACCGCGGCGTTCCTGTCCGGCGCCGGATACGCCGGAGCCACCCTGCCGACTGCCGCGCACCACGCACTCGTCGACCTCGCTGACGGCCTCCACAACGGCTTGCCCGGCGTCGGCGCTGTGGTCCTCCGCGGGCTCCCCGTCGGCACCGTCCCGCCCACTCCGGACCGCCCGACCGCCCCAGTCGCCAAGGACCACGTCAGCGAGCTCACACTCCTGACCGCCGCGCGGATCCTCGGCCAGCCGGTGGGCTACCTGCCCGAGCACGGCGGCGACATCGTTCAGAACATCTGCCCCGCAGCGGCGGACGCCAGCCGGCAAACCTCGACCTCGTCCCGGGTCACCCTCGCCTTCCACACCGAGACGGCGTTTCACCCCCACCGCCCCCGATTCCTTCTCCTGCTGTGCCTACGCGGCGACGATGCGGCACACACGACGCTCTGCTCGATCGACGACATCCTCCCCGCAATGTCCGCGGAAACAAGGACGATCCTCGGCGAACCCCGGTTTCACACCCGCGCCGACGAGTCGTTCGGCGGCGGTTCGCACTCCTCGTTCCTCGAACCCATGAGGGTGCTGTCGGGCGATCCGGATCACCCGACTCTGGTGTTCGACGAGGAGCTGACCGAGGGGATCGACGATCCGGCGCGCGAGGCACTCGCAGAGTTGGCTGCGGCGATATCGGCGCATCACACGTCGGTCGTGCTCCAGCAGGGCGACCTGCTGGCCGTCGACAACCACCGGTGCGTGCACGGCCGAAGCCCCTTCGTCGCCCGTTTCGACGGCACCGACCGGTGGTTGCAACGAACGTTCGTCGTGTCAGACCTCTCACCGTCGGCGGGCGAACGGGTCGGTCGGATCATCAACACCACTTTCGCCGCGTAGGCCCGGCCAACAGGTTCTGCTCAATTCCCCGCGCACTCTTGCCGACACCTCTCTGGCACCCAGGAGGTAGTCGATGTCGTTGACCATCACCGCGCCCAATCCCCAACGGGCCGAGCAGCTCGCAGACGCGCTCGAGAACGTGCAGGCGGCGCGCCCGATCGCGATGCAGGTCCTTCGGCTCGCCGACGACCCCGACACCGATGCCCGACAGGTCGCTGCGTGCATCGATCAGGACCCGATCCTCATGGCACAGGTGTTGCGGTTGGCGAATTCCGCGGCGTTCGGAATGGCCCGGCAGGTGAGATCCACACAGATCGCGGTGGCCATCCTCGGCTTCGCCGCGATCAAGTCGATGGCGATCCTCGTCGCATCGGGGCTGAGGAATCTCAAGAACCCCGCGCCTGCCGGATTCTGGGAGCACTCCGCCGCGGTCGCGGCCGCGTGCTCGGTCATCAGCCGCCAGTTCGGCGTGAGCGCCGGTGACGGGTTCGCGATCGGACTCATCCACGACATCGGCGTCCCGATGCTGAACACGATCGACCCAGTCACTTACGCCGCCATCAGCGTCGATTCGGTGGACGACGAGTCGATGTGCGAACGGGAAGCCGCCGAGTTCGGCCTCAGCCACGCACACGCCGCGGCAACGGTCCTGTCGAACTGGTCGTTTCCCGAGTCTCTGGTCGAAGCCATCAGCGGACACCACCTCGCCGAACCGCAGTACACGAACGAGTCACGGCTGCTGTGCGCCGGGGACGCGATCGCCCACCTCGCGCTCGCCGACGGAAGCAGATCCGACGACAAGGTGCACACGCGCCGCCTCCAGGACATCGGCTTCGCGAAGCACGACATCAGTCGCATCGTCGGCGACGTCGGTGGACGTTCAGGCGGGGTCCTCGCGGGTCTGCTGCGCGGCTGAGTCACGAGCTGGCGAAGGACTCCGCTGTCGACGACTCAAACTCGTAGCCCACCATCGCCTCGTCTCCGACCACCCACGCGTCGTGCCCCGGTTCGATCACGTAAACGTCGCCCGGGGCGAGGTCGCCCTCACTCCCGTCATCGTGGACGACGTGCATTCTGCCGGACACGACCACCCCCACGTGTCGCGCCCGACAGCTGTCGGTCCCGACCACCGGCTTGATGCACTCGGACCAACGCCAACCCGGTTCGGCGGTCAACCGTGCCGCTTTGGCCGAGCCGAGATCCACAACGTCCACTCTGGTCTTGTTCGGGGACCGGACCTCATCAGGTGAATCGAAGTTCCCGATCGTCAATGCCACCATGAGACACCCCCCCTGTTAGATCTGAATTCACGGTACGCCTGGTCGGGCCACAAGTCGATCACGAGGACGAACATCGAGTGAGCCTCACGGATTCTTCACACAGCGCGACTCCCACGCAGCGCCGCGAAGTGGTGAGATGCAACTGTGAACGATCTTCTCCCGATCGTCGCGATCGTCGCCGGAGTCGTGGTCGCGGTCCTGGCCGTCCTCTTCGTGCGCGGGCGCTTCGGCACAGCACATGAGCAGGGCCGCTACCACCTCACCGAACTCGCACGGTCCAAGCACGTGCCACGCCGCGCCCGACGTCGCTCCATCGCCACTGGCCGAGGAAGCACGATCCGCGGCAAGCCGATGATCGGAGCGGGCGTCCTGTGGCTCACGGACGACCGGGTCGGTTTCGTGCGCAGAACCCCGCACCAGACCGTCGAGATCGACCTCCGGACCATCAGCTCTGCGAC
The DNA here is from genome assembly GCA_019694615.1 of Microthrixaceae bacterium. GTDB lineage: Bacteria > Actinomycetota > Acidimicrobiia > Acidimicrobiales > Microtrichaceae > SSF14. The sequence goes on from JAIBBP010000004.1 coordinate 7,173, forward strand.
CTCGTCGGATCGGTTCACCCGCGACGGGATCGAGGAGACAGCGAACGGCGACGAGCAGTTCCTGATCGTCGAATGGCAGCCCACCGGGACGACGACTGCGAGGATCGCCTGGCTCGTTCCCGACGCCGACGAGTGGGCCCAGGACATCCGCCGCACGCGCCGCTGACTACCTTTCGGGTCATCGACCCCCGTTCCCAGGGGCGACACATGACCAGTTGAAATCGCCACGACCAGGGGTAGTGTCGGCGACGTGACGGGTCCCTCCCCCGCTCCGCGTCCTCCGGTCGCCTCCGGACGCCGGTCGGGGACGCGCCCGGACTCCTTTCCGGGACGCCGCCCGTGCGAGGCCGAGCCGTGAAAGTGATGTCCGGCCTCGACGCACGGTTTCTTTACTCGGAAACCCGGACCGCGCACATGCACACCATGAAAGTGGTGATCGTCGACCTGTCCGGCCGAAGCGACCCGCTGTCCGGAGACCGCCTCGAACAGGTCGTCGAGGAACGCCTCCAGCGAATGCCGGTGCTTCGGCGGAAGGTGGTTCCAGCCCCCCACAGCCTCGGCAATCCGGTGATGATCGACGACGCCGACTTCGACATCAGCCGTCACCTCCGGTTCATGAACGCAGACCCGCCCGGAGGACAACGACAACTCGACGACGTCGTGGCAACAATCGCAGGAACCGCGCTTCCACGCGATCGACCGTTGTGGGAACTGACGGTCATCGACGGCCTCGCCGACGGCCGCGTCGCGTTCGCCATGAAACTTCACCACGCACTCGCCGACGGCGTCGCGTCGGTGGCGATGCTCCAGAACGCCTTCCTGTCCGACGACGATGAAGCCGTCGTCGAGGAGTACCGACCCGAGGCACCGCCGACCAGCCGTCAGCTCTACCGAGCGTCGGGCTCCAGCGCGGTGCGCGCAGTGCGCACCATGCCGTCGGTCGTCAGCCGAACCGTGACGGGGGTTCGACAGGCTCGACAGGTCCGGAGAACCCAGACCGCAGCAGTTCCCGGACCGTTCGCCGGGCCGCGTACACCGTTCAACGTCGCGCTGACCGCCGACCGCACCTTTAGTGGGATTGCCATCCCCCTCGACCGCTTCATGACGCTCAGGAACGCAACCGGATCGACACTCAACGACGCGTTCCTCGCTCTGTGCGGAGGCGGAATCCGTCGCTACCTGGAGCGACTCGCCTGTCAGCCGAAGCACAGCCTCGTGGCCTCCGTGCCGATGGCGACCCGAACCCAGACACACCGACTCGGCGGCAATCACGTCGACAATCTGATGCTGCCGATCGGCACCGACATAGCGGATCCGTTCGAGCGGGTTCGAGCGGTTCACGAGTCGTCAGTGGCGGCACGAGCAGTACGCGAGAAGTTCGGTCCCGACCTCTTCGAACGCCGCTCGGGGCTGGTGCCGGCAGGATTCCACGGGTTGGCGCCCCGAGTGTGGAGCGCGACACATCTCGCCGACAGGCTCCGCCCACCGCTGAACCTGGTCGCGTCCTGCGTTCGCGGGCCCCGGCAACGACTTGAGGTCGACGGTGGTGTTGTCACCTCGCTGTTCTCGTCCGGCCCGATCCTCGAAGGAATCGGCCTGAACATCACTGCCTGGTCCTATGTCGACACGATGTACGTGTCGGTGCTCGGGTGCTCCGCGTCACTCCCCGACCCGTGGACCCTCACAGCCGACCTCGATGCCGAATCCACCGGGTGGGCCGCCCCCTCGAACTCCTGACGCCAATGGAGGAACTCATGGTTGCCGTCGAAATCCCCGAGCCCGAGACGCCAGACG
>JAIBBP010000061.1 GCA_019694615.1 Microthrixaceae bacterium
CCGGGCCGGGGCGAGTACACGAAGGTGTACGCCGAGTCGTAGCCGACCTCGGCAGCGACAGCGAGGGTCGACTCGAAGTCGGCCTCGGTCTCTCCGGGAAACCCGATGATGATGTCGGTCGTGACTGCGAGATCGTCGATACCGGCCCGTGCAGCGGACACCTTCTCGAGGTAGCGCTCGGCGGTGTAGCCGCGGTGCATCGCCGACAGGATCGAGTCGCTACCCGACTGCAACGGCAGGTGCAGGTGCTCACACACCGCAGCCGTCTCCGCCATTGCTGCCACCGTGTCGTCGCGGAAGTCCTTCGGGTGGGGTGACGTGTACCGAACGCGCCGGATGCCCTCTACGGCCCCGACGTCACGGAGCAGGTCGGCGAACAGCGACCGCGCCCGCCCATCGGTCGCCCACGACGATCCGGCTACCTCGGCAGGGTCGAGGCCGCTCGATTCGCCCCGCAGGCGCAGCGTGAGGTCACGTCCGTAGGAGTTAACGTTCTGGCCGAGCAGCGTCACCTCGGTGACCCCCTCCGCTGCGAGCCCTCGCACCTCGTTCAGGATCGAACCGAACGGCTTGCTGATCTCGTCACCCCGAACCGACGGCACGATGCAGAACGCGCACGAGTTGTCGCAACCGATCTGGATCGTCACCCACGCCAGATAGCCGACGTCACGACGCGCCGGGAGCGCCGAGGGGAACAACTCACGGTCGTCGAGCACCGCCGCGTCAAGGATCTCGGTCACCGGGCCGGAATGGCGCGACTGCTCCAGGAGGTCGACCGCACGGTGCACGTTGTGCGTCCCGAAGACCACGTCGACGTGGCCGGCCTTCTGCTGGATGAGGTCTCGGTCCTTCTGGGCGAGGCAGCCACCGACGACGATCTCGAGCTCGGGACGCGCCGCTTTGACCGACTTCAGATGCCCGAGCGTGCCGTACAGCTTGTTGTCCGCGTTCTCCCGGATGCAGCACGTGTTGAGCACGACGACATCGGCGTCGTCGAGCCCTTCTGCCGGAACCATTCCGTCGGCCTCGAACAGCCCGGCGATCCGCTCGGAGTCGTGCTCGTTCATCTGACACCCGTGGGTGCGGATCAGGTACCGCTTGGACACGGCAGACATCGTACGCGACGACCCCGCCGCGCCCGATTCTGTGGTCACGAACCGCCCGCCCAGGTCGTTCTGCGACCACAAAACCCGGTGCGGGCAGCGCGGGCATCGCTGGCCGTGTTGCTCGACGCCGACCCCGAACGCCACAACGCCCACCGCGCTGCCGAGGAGAGCAAGCGGTGGGCGTTGTGGCACGAGAGGTCACGCACCACCGCAGCGTGGTGCGCTCCTCGCGAGTGGGATGCTGACCGCTCCGCGGTCAGTACTCTCGCTGACCGCTCCGCGGTCAGTCGTCGAGCGTGATGGGAATGTCGTCGTTGAGCGACAGGTCGATCGGCTGATCGTCGGGGTCGACATCGCCGACTCCCATGTGCGCCCGGACCTTCTCGGAGACCTCGACCATGATCTCGGGGTTGTCCTTGAGGAACGACTTGGCGTTCTCCCGACCCTGGCCGAGCTGCTCGCCTTCGTAGGTGTACCAGGCACCCGACTTCTTGACGAAGCCCATCTCGACGCCGATGTCGAGCAGTGAGCCCTCACGACTGATGCCCTCGCCGTACATGATGTCGAACTCGGCTTGGCGGAACGGCGGCGCCACCTTGTTCTTGACGACCTTCACCCGAGTGCGGTTGCCGACGATCTCGACACCGTCCTTGATCGACTCGATCCGGCGAATGTCGAGCCGTACCGACGAGTAGAACTTGAGGGCGCGCCCACCCGGGGTGGTCTCCGGCGAACCGAACATCACACCGATCTTCTCGCGCAACTGGTTGATGAAGATGCAGATGGTGTCGCTCTTGTTGAGGTTGGCCGTGAGCTTGCGCAGTGCCTGCGACATCAGTCGTGCCTGCAAGCCGACGTGGGTGTCGCCCATGTCGCCCTCGATCTCGGCACGAGGCGTGAGTGCGGCCACCGAGTCGATCACGACAACATCGAGCGCCCCCGAGCGAATCAGCATGTCGGTGATCTCGAGTGCCTGCTCGCCGGTGTCTGGCTGGGAGATCAGCAACTGGTCGACGTCGACCCCGATCTTGGCGGCGTAGTTGGGGTCCATCGCGTGCTCTGCGTCGATGTAGGCGCAGGTGCCGCCGTTGCGCTGAGCCTCGGCCACGACGTGCATCGCCAGCGTGGACTTGCCCGACGACTCCGGCCCGTAGATCTCCGTGACGCGGCCGCGGGGAAGACCACCGACACCGAGAGCGATATCGAGCGCCAAAGCCCCTGTGGACACCGTGCCCACTTTCATGGAGGTCTTCTCGCCCATTCGCATGACCGAGCCCTTGCCGAACTGCTTCTCGATCTGTGCGAGCGCCCCGTCGAGTGCCTTGTCCGCTGTCGCCTTGTCACGTTCCACTGCTCTGTCCCTTCTCCGACCCGTCGTGGGCTTCTGAGGCTGCGACCATCCGTGTCGAGAGCGCAGCGATCTGATGGACTGAACCTACCGAGCACCCCTGACAGTGAATCCCGAGCTGGTGGCTGGGTCGCTGGTTCCGAATGCCAAGACC
>JAIBBP010000137.1 GCA_019694615.1 Microthrixaceae bacterium
CATCTGACACGTATCGGCAATATTGTGACGACCTGAAGTCGACGGTAACGCCATGTGCTCGCGTCCACTCGGGGAAGTCCGGTGCCATCGACCGGTCCGGCTATTCAAGCGCGCATCGAACCGTGGGGAAACTCCGAGGACATGTCCACGAGTTTCCCCACGGTTCGGCGGCTGGGGCGTCGGTCACTCAGGTCAGAGGTCGGGGTGACACTCGCCCTTGCCGAGCTCGGCGAGCCCCCGTCGGTCGCCGGCGGCGAAGGTTGTCGTGCGCCCGGCGGTTGGAAACATCAATTGCCTGGGGTCGTCGACGTGATCGAGCCCGACGAGATGCCCCAACTCGTGCATGATCACCGCTCGAACCCCAGCCGCCCCGGCGTCGGTATCGAGCGTTCTGCCGAGGTCCACACCGTCGAGGTGGACCGCCCCCGTGACATAGAGCCGTCGCTCGGGTCCGTTCATCGAGCTGGTGCGGAGCTGCACGCTGCCGGCGCTGCCTGCGACGTTGCCGGACAGTTCGGGAACCTCGTTCTCCTCGGTCCACGCGATCAACACCGGCGCCCACCGGTCCCCGTACTCGTCGGGCTGAAAGGCGGCGCGACCGAGCACGGGTCGCTCCTCGGTTGGGCCGTCGGCGACGAAGACGAGACCCGTCGCGTTGCTCACCTCGGCGATCGCCTCGGCAACGAGATCCTCCGCACCCTCAGGTTCGGTCCTGTCGTTGACGACGTAGTGGATGGGGCGACAGGGGTCGTAGGCCACCGGTGTTCGGCCGTCGGCCTGGACCCCGACGAAACCGAACGAACCGCTGGGGGCGCCGTCCAGATCCGGTGGAGTGCCGAGCGGGGCGGACGCGATGTCGGTCGGCGGGCTGGGAGTCTCCCCGCCCGACCACGTGATCGGTGCCCGAACGCGGCCGAGCCCGATGGCGTTCGAGGTCACCATCGCACTGCGGAGGCGGAGGAACCCACCGATCGCGAGCGCGGCGAGCAACAACCACGCCGTGATGCGAACCCGTCGCCGGCGGCGCCGGCGACGGGTCTCCGCGACCTCGTCGGCCCAGATCTCTTCGGCCCAGGCTGCGGCGCGCGCCTCGTCGAGGCTGCGTCGCTCCAGCGCCACGCGCCGGAGCTCGGCCACGCGCTCCTCGGCGGATCGTTCCCGAACCGACGCTGCCTGGACGAAGTCGTCGTCGAGGTCGACGTCCTCCCACCAGTTCCCCATGCCGGCAGGTTACGGGGTGCCCCGCCGCGGTCGCCTGGCAGCCACAATTTCGCGAAGGAGTTGGCCCGGCTCACCTACAGTCCCCGCGATGACCTTGAGCGTCGAGCACCTTGCCTACGCACATCCCGGCGGGACGATCCTGTTCGACGATGTGTCGTTCAAGGTGCCGCAGGGCAAGGTGGCGGCCCTGGTCGGGGCGAACGGGGTCGGCAAGACGACGCTCATGCGGCTGATCGCCAAGGAGCTCAAGTCGCTCGATGGTGAGGTGTCGGTCACCGGCGACCTGCAGTACCTGCCGCAGGATCTCGGCATCGGCGACACCGACGTCTCGGTCCGGACGTTGCTCACGGCCGCGTCCCCGCCACACGTCGCCGCCGCCGGTGCTGCGCTGGCCGACGTCGAACGACGGCTGGCCGACGGCGACGAGCAGGCGGCATTCGAGATCGCCGATGCCCTCGACCGCTGGGGCTCGCTCGGCGGCTACCAGATCGAGGCATCCTGGGACGAGGCGTGTCGCCGAGTGCTCGGTGCGGGCCTCGACGAGGTCGGCGAGCGGTCGGTCACGTCGTTGTCGGGCGGCGAGCGGAAGCGGCTCGTGCTCGACGTCGTGTTCGAGCTGGAACCGGGTGTGCTGCTCCTGGACGAGCCGGACAACTTCCTCGACATCCCTGCCAAGGAGTGGTTGCAACGCCGCCTCGCGGAGACCCGCTCGACGGTCCTCTTGATCTCCCACGATCGTGAGCTCCTCTGCAACGCGCCCCATCGCATCGTGACGCTTGAGGCGAACGGGGCGTGGGTCCACGGCGAGAACTACACGACTTACGACGACGCCCGCCACGCACGACAGGAGCGGTTGGCTGCGGACCTGTCGCGATGGGAGGAGGAGGAACGTCGGTTGTTCCGCTTCTACAAGCTGATGAAGCAGCGGGCCGCGGCCAACCCCGGCAACGCGGCGCGGGCCGACGCGGCGGAGACGCGGTGGAATAAGTTCGTCGCCGCCGGTCCGCCGCCGCCTCCCGCGCCGCGCCACCAGATCACGCCCAAACTCGTCGGTGCCGACAGTGGGCGGATCGCGCTCCGGTGCGAGTCGCTGGAGGTCGATGGCCTCGTGCTGCCCTTCTCCGTGGAGGCCCACTTCGGCGACCGCATCGGCGTCGTCGGGCCCAACGGCACCGGCAAGTCCCACCTGATGCGAACGTGGGCGGGGGAGCTGCCTGTCGGCGGTGGTTCGTTCTCGTTCGGCGCCCGTATCAACGTCGGCTACTTCTCCCAGATGAACCGGCGTGCGGAGTTCGAGGACAACGAGCTGTTCGACATCGCACGTGGACGCGTCAGCACCGACACGGCAGCGATGGCGGCGCTCGGCC
>JAIBBP010000128.1 GCA_019694615.1 Microthrixaceae bacterium
CGGCCGGCCGGTCCATCTCGCGAAGGCAGCCGCCGCCTGTCCTAGGAGCATCGTCACTCCGTTGCACACCACGGCCCCCGAAGCTGCTGAGCGCCGGAGCCACTCCGTCTCCACCGGGTGGTAGATCAGGTCCATCGCAACGGTGCCGGAGCCAACCGGAGGAGCCGGGAGGCCGGACTCGTCACCGACCATCCCCACGGGTGTGGCATTGATCACGATGTCGGCAGTCTCGAGGTCGGCGATGGTTCCCACTCGGCCGACCGCCGGAGCGAGCGCCGCCGCAGCCTCGGCCTTTGCCAGCGTGCGGTTGAGCACAGCAACGTCGGCGACCCCAGCACCACCCAACGCCGCGACGCAGGCCCGCGCCGCGCCGCCGGCGCCGATCACCACGACCCGGGCCCCGGCCAGCTCCACACCCACGTGGTCACGCAACGCCCAGACCACCCCTGCCCCGTCGGTGTTGTCGCCGACGAGGCGGGCCGAGCCGGCGGCGCCCGGCACGACTTGGCTCAGCGGATCTGGTTCCCAGAAGACGCAGTTGACCGCCCCGAGCGCGCCGGCGATCGGCGTGAGGTCGTCGAGCAACGCCACGACCGCCTCCTTGTGGGGCATCGTGACCGACATGCCGAGCCACCGCTCCGTTCGCATGCGCTCGATGCACGCGGGGACCTCGTCGGGTCGGACCAGGACCGCCTCGTACCGTGCGTGGATGTCGAGCGCTGTGAACGCCGCGTTGTGCAGCACCGGCGACAGGGAGTGCGCAACCGGATCGCCGATCACTGCCGCGAATCGGCTCAGCACAGACCTTCTCGCTGGCAGATCTTCTTCGCTTCGAGGAACTCGTCGTAGGTCTCGGTGAACGTGTGCTCTCTCGGCGACCCGTTGGTGAGCACGTAGTAGAGGATCCTGCCTTCGGCGGGCTTGATCGCTGCCTCCAGCGACTGTTCGGAGGGCAACGAGATCGCGGTCGGCGGGAGCCCCTTGTTCATGCGGCTGTTGTAGGGGCCGGGGGTCTCCAGCTCCGACTTCGTCAGCGTGCCGGTCTTCCGCTGCAGCCCGTAGAGGAGCGCCGCGTCGACGCCGAGCGACATGTCCTCATCGAGACGGTTGTACATCACCCGTGCCATCTTCGGGCGCTCCTCGGGCGGGTCGCCCGTCTCTCGTTCGACGAGCGACGCGATGATCACCAGCTCCTGGGCGGAGTGACCGGTCGCAGCGACCGCGTTGCCGTAGCCCAGCTCGTCGAGTGTGTCATCGAACTGGTCGACGAGCTTCTGCAGGATCTCCGTCGCTGTTGCGTTCTTCTCGAACTTGTAGGTCTCCGGAAGGAGGTAACCCTCCCACGACGCCTTGGGATCGGGACCGTGGTACTTGGAGGTCACCTGGCCCGACAGCAGCGTGAGGCTCAGGGTGTCGACCGAGATCTCCGGGAACGCCTTGTTGATCGCCACGAACGCGTCCTGCAACCACGACCCCGGAATGATCGTCAACGCGGTCTCCTCGGGAGGCACGGGCCCTGCGTCGAGCACCTCGATGGCATCCGACATCGACGAGTTCTCCTCGAAGTCGACGTACAGGCCGGCCCTGACCGGCTGAACGTCGTTGAACTTGGCGTACCAGCCCATCACCCGGGCGCTCGCGATCACGTTGTTGTCCTCGAGAATCTGCGCCACGTCCTCGAACGTTGCGCCGGAGGGGATCTCCAGCGACGCGACCTTCGGCCCCGGCTCGCCCGAGGGGTTCATCTGGCGGGTTGCCCACACCAGCGTTCCGGCGACGAGGATTCCGACCACGGCGAACACCGAGACCACCGTGACGGCGATTGGCGAACCCCGCCGCGACGCCCTGGGCAGGCGCTCGTACTGGTCATACCCGTCGTCGTAGTACTCGTCGTCGTAGTACTCGTCGTCGTACCGGTCGTCGTAGCTCACGCGTCCTCGTCGGCTGAACCCCGGGTGGACTCCCGGCGATGATCGAGCCATGCCTGCAGCATCACCGCTGCCGCGACCTGGTCGATGGCACGCCGCCGGGCAGCGGGGCTCAGGTTCATCTCGTTCAGCGACCTCTGAGCGGTCACCGTCGTCAGCCGCTCATCGTAGGTCTCGACGGGGAGGCCGATGGTGTCATGCAGCTGCTCCGCCTCCTCCAGCGCCGCCCTGGCGTTGGGGCTGAGTCGGCCGTCGAGGTGGTACGGCACGCCGACGACGATCACCTCCGCCTCCGTCTCGGCCGCCAGCGCGGCGATCCTGCGGTGTTCCTGAGCGCGGTCTCCGGTGCGCTGCACGACGTCGTAGGGCGTCGCCAGTGTCCCGTCGCTCGTCGAAAGCGCGACGCCGATGCGTTTCGAACCGAGATCCAGTCCGATCGCGCGAGTCATCGGTGCCCCCTCACCCCGAAATGTGATGCGCCACAATCGCGAAACCGCACACCTCGCAACACATTTCGGGTGAGGGGCCGAGCGATCACCACCGACTCGCGTCGGTCACAAACCCAGCGCCTTGCGGGCCAGGTCGAGCGCCTCGTCGATGCCGTCCGCGTTGCGTCCACCGGCGGTCGCCAGCAGTTCACCCTT
>JAIBBP010000085.1 GCA_019694615.1 Microthrixaceae bacterium
CGGCACCCGCGCATCGGACAGGAACACCTCGTTGAACAGAGCGTGGCCGGTCATCTCGCGGAGCGGACGCACCTCGACGCCCGGCTGGTGCATGTCGATGGCGAACCACGTGATGCCCTGGTGCTTTGGCAGATCCGGTGCCGTGCGGGCGATGAGCATGCCCAAGTCGGCCGTGTGACCAAACGACGTCCACACTTTCTGGCCATTGACGATCCACTCGTCGCCGTCCTCGATCGCCCGCGCCGTGAGCCCTGCGAGGTCGGATCCCGCGCCCGGCTCGCTGAAGAGCTGACACCACGCCTTCTGCCCGGTGACGATCTCGCGCACATACAGGTCGATCTGCTCCTGCGTTCCGTGCGTCGCGATCGTGGGGGCTGCAAGCAGCAGCCCGAGCCCTGCAGGAGCTCCCAGCGCTCCGAAGTCGCCGATTTCGCTCGCCACCCGCACGGCGTCGTTGCGGGATACGCCTTTGCCGTATGCGTTGGTCGGCAGGTTGGGAGCGCACCAGCCGGCGGTCCCGAGGCGCTGCCACCAGTCGGCGACCGAGAGGTCGGGATCCCAGTTGTCGCTGAGCCAGGACCTCAGTTCGTCGATCAGCTCGTCGTTGGTGATGGCGTCGTCAGCAGGCGCGACATCGGTCATGGATCCTCCCCTTCGGTTGATCACTCGTGAGATCGGCCCGGGCAAGCCCGTAGCCGTACTGCCAGATGATCGCACGGCCGAGGGCTGACGGTGACCGCCGGATCCACAGCGTCGAGCTTGGCTGTCAGACCCCTCGCGTATCTTGAGCGACGTGATCGAAGCGGTCGAGGTTGTGAGCTACGGGAGCGCCGCCGGCGAGGCGCTGGCGAAGGCTGTCGCGCGAGCGAAGGCGGGGCGCGCCCTCGCACCGGTCACGGTCGTGGTTCCGTCGCACCTTGCCGGCCTGTCGGCGCGGCGTCGCCTCGGCAGCGACGGAGGTGTCGCCAACGTGTCGTTCCTCACCGCCCGCGATCTGGCGGGCAGGCTCGCAGGCGACCTGGCGTTGGATCGCCCCCCGCTCAGCGGTGCCCGCGTCGGTGCTGCCGTTCGAGCGACGCTGCGCGCCGATCCGGGTCCGTTCGCCGCGGTACGCGACCACGCTGCGACCGAGGCCGCGGTGACCGGACTTCATTTGGAGCTCGCAGAACTCGACGGGGCGACGCTCGATGCGCTGGAGGAGCGCGGCGGTGCCAACACCCGTGCGGCTGTCGCTCTGCATCGGGCGATCCTCGCTCGGCTCGCCGGATACCACGACGAAGCGAGCGCTGCCGTCGCCGCGGTGAAGCGGCCCGATCTCGCGGAGCGGACCGAGTCACTCGGCCACATCGTGTGGCACCTCCCCCAACCGATGCCTTCCTCCGCGTTGGCAGTGCTGACGGCCCTGTTGGCCGTTCGCCCCTCGACGGTCGTCGTCGGCGCGACGGGGTCACCCGCCGCCGACGCCGCCGTCATCGATACCTGCGTGAGGGCGGGGGTTGCCGTTCCCGACCCTCTCACCGCCTCACCACCACCGGCGGCGTCGTCGATCGTTTCGGTCACCGACGCCGATGAGGAGGTGCGCGCCGTCGTGCGCAAGATCATGGAGCTTGCCGAGCATGGTGTGCCCTTTCACCGGATTGGCGTGTTCCATCCCACCCCGAACCCCTACGTGGGCCTCATCGAACAACATCTCGCGGCGGCGGACATCATCGCCAACGGTCCGTCACGCGGGCGACTTCACGAGTCGGTGGCAGGCCGAACGCTGCTCGGGGCACTGTCACTGCCGGCCACGAACTGGCGCCGCGATCGCGTGATGGCCCTCGTGAGCTCGGCTCCTGTGCGCCGCGACGACGGCGCGCTCGCGCTCCCCACCGCGTGGGAGGAGATCTCCCGCGAAGCCGGTGTGGTTGGCGGGCTCGGGGACTGGCGATCGAAGCTCGCATCCCACCGAGCTCGCCTCGAGCACTCCGCGAACACCCACCCGGAACGCCCTGGGACCCAACACACCATCGCCAACACCGATCTGCTCCTGCAGTTCGTCGAGTTCCTCGCGGCAGCGGTCGACGCCGTTCGAACCGCCACATCGTGGGCGACGCGCTCCGACGCGGCCCTGGCCCTCTTGGGCAGCCTCCTCGGACCGAGCCGCCACCGCTCGACATGGCCCGATGCCGAGCAGGACGCCATTGCTCGCGTCGAGGACACGTTGATGCGGCTGGCGACCCTCGACGACATCGAACCGAACGCCACCTTCGAGGTGTTCGTTCAGGCGCTCCGTGTCGAGCTCGACGTCTCCCAGACACGCTCCGGAAGGTTCGGACAAGGCGTATTCTACGGGCCACTCGACGCTGCGATCGGCCACGAACTCGATGCCGTGTTCGTGCTCGGCTGCGTCGAGGGTCTCCTTCCTGGTGCGCGCCGCGATGACGCTCTCCTCCCCGACGCCGACCGCCTCCTCACCGGCGGCGCTCTTCGAGCGCGGTCGACGCGGCTGCACGACCAGCACCGGGCGTTCCTCGCCACGCTCGCGGCCGCACCTCCCGATCGTCGGGTCCTCACCGTTGCCCGCAGCGATCTCCGCAACAGCCGTCGGACGCTTCCGTCTCGCTGGCTGCTCGACACAGCGTCCGTCCTCGCCGAACGTACGGTTCACAGCACCGATTTCGGCGACCTTCGCTCTCCAATCGTCGACTTCGTCGAGTCGTTCGACATCGGTGTACTCACCGCAGCGGTGCCCGCGTCGCACGCTGAACGCGATCTCGCAGCGATCGCCACTACCGTCGCCGCAGGTCGTCCCGCCACAGAGCACCCCGCAGCGCGCCCGGTGGCACGCGGCATCGCAGCGCAGGAGGCCCGCCGCTCCGACCGCTTCACCGAATGGGACGGGAATCTCCGCGGTCTCCCGATCGAACGCGCCGGCGCCCACCCCTGGTCACCGACTCGCCTGGAGCGCTGGGCAGCGTGCGGCATGCGCTACATGTTCACCGACGTGTTCGGGCTCACCGACCGCAACGACCCCGAGCGGGTGCTCGATCTCGACCCCCTCGACCGGGGTCAGGCCGTCCATCGAATCCTCGAACTGTTCATCGGCGAGGCTCTCGGGTCCGAGGCTCCGCCCCCGAGCCGCCGCTGGACCGACGCCGATAGGGACCGCCTGCTGGAGATCGCCGGCGAGGTCCTGTCCGACCTCGAACAGCGGGGACGTACCGGCCGCGAACTCAATTGGGAGCTGACCGGGACGATGCTGGCCGAGGCGCTCATCGCGTTCCTCTCCCAGGACGACGAACATCGAGCGACCACGGGGTCACAGCCCGTCAGCGTCGAGTACCGCTTCGGGCGCGAGCCGGTTCCGCCACTCGTGCTGACGCTGCCCACGGGACGAACGGTCGCCTTCTCCGGCTCGGCCGACCGCATCGACGCCGCCGTCGAAGACCCACGCCGCGTCTTCGTCTCCGACTACAAGACCGGCAAGGGCGACAAGTACCGAGCGCTCGCCGCCGACCCGGTGCTGGGCGGCACATCCCTGCAACTCGGCATCTACGCCGAGGCCGCGCGCCAGATGTCGGGCGCTACCAGCGTCACGAGTCAGTACTGGATCGTCTACCACGAGGCAGTCCACCGAAAGCAGTACGGCTACGAGTGGACTACCGCTCGCCGCGAGCGATTCGACGAGGTCGTCGCGGCAATCGTCGAGGGGATCGACAACGGCACGTTCCCGGCGGTGCCCGGCGAATGGAGCACGTTCCGCAACACGCACGAGAACTGCACCTACTGCGAGTTCGACCGGGTCTGCCCTCGTGAACGCGGGGAGCAGGCTGCCGCCAAGGCAACCGCGGTCGAGTTGCGGGTCCGTGATGCGCTTGCGGCACCCGGGAGTCCGTCATGAGTGATGCAGGCCCGATCGACGAACGCCCGATCGACGAAGGCGCCCGTCAGCTCATCACCGACACCGGCTTGAACCGGACGTTGTTCGTGGAGGCAGGCGCCGGAAGCGGGAAGACCACCCAACTCGTCGAGCGGATCGTCAACCTCGTTCTGCGCGAAGGTCTGCGCCTCTCGGAGATCGCAGCGATCACATTCACCGAGGCGGCAGCCGCCGAGCTTCAGGCGCGGGTCCGTGTCCGATTCGAGCGCGAGGTCGAGCAGACCACCGATCCGCAGCGTCGCGACCGAAGCCTCCAGGCGATCGCGGACGCCGACATGGCCGCCATCTCGACGTTGCACGGCTTCGCGAGCCGGATCCTCGGCGAGTTCGCGGTTGAAGCACACATCCCCCCGCGCGTCACCGTCCTCGACGCCGTCTCGTCCCAGCTCGCTCACGAGGCCCGATGGGAACGATTCGTCGAACGGCTCCACAGCGACCCTGCACTGCGCGGACTCCTGACCCGCGCTGCCGTGCTCGACATCGCCCTCGAACAGCGCTACCCCAGCCAGGCGACGTTCCGTGACGTCGCCGATGTCCTGGCCCAGAACTGGGACCGCATCGCGGAGATCGCGGCGGCCGATCCCCCTCCCCTCGAACCGCTTGATCTGTCGGCCATCGACGCCGCCGTGTGGGCGATCCGCGAACTGCCGAACCACTGCCTCGATCCCGACGACCTGTTTGCGCGACACCTTCGAGCCGAGGTGATGCCATCGCTCGACCTTCTCGATGCCGTCGTCGACCCGTTGCAGCGACTCCAGATGGCGCGGGGCCTGAAGATCACCGTCGGGAAAGGAGGCAAGAAGACCGCGTGGGATGGCGACCTCACCGACCACAAGACCGTCGTCAGAGAGTTTGGGGAGGCCGTCCAACAGGTCGTCGACGCGACCGTCGAACCGCTGTTGAAGCACTTGTTGAGGCTCACGGCGCGGGAGGTGCTCGACGCGGCGCAGCGCCGGCGAGACGAGGGAGGCCTTGAGTTCCACGACCTGCTGGTCCTCGCTCGCGAGCTCCTCCGGAGCAGACCGAGGGTCCGCGGCGTGCTGCACGGCCGGTACCGCTGCCTGCTGCTCGACGAGTTCCAGGACACCGACCCCCTACAAATTGACCTCGCGACCCTGATCGCCGCGTCGATCGGCACGAACACCGACAAGGTCGGCGACTGGAACGAGCTGGAGGTCCAACCGGGTCGCCTGTTCTTCGTCGGCGACCCCAAGCAGTCGATCTACCGATTTCGGCGAGCCGACATCGGTTTGTTCCTTGCGGCCCGCGACCGGTTCGGCGACGGCGAGACCGTCGAGTTGGTCACCAACTTCCGCACCGTGAAACCGATACTCAGGTGGGTCAACGACCTGTTCTCCGCGGCGATGCCGACCGAGCAACCGGGCGCTCAGCCAGCGTATGTGCCGCTCGCCGCCGTCCGGTCAGCGTCACCAGGGGCCGATCACCGCCCGGTGCTCCTCGGAGGTCCTCATCCCGACCCGAAAGTCCGCGCCGACGTGCTTCGCGAGGCCGAAGCAGCGGATGTTGCGGCGGTGCTCGCCGACATCCGCGATCACGCCGACGCCTGGCCCGTCTTCCACGAGACGACCAAGACGTGGAGCGACGCACGTCTGGCCGACGTCACGGTCCTGGTCCCGACGCGTACGTCGCTGCCCTTCCTCCGGCGAGCGCTCACCGAACGCGGAATTCCGTACCGCCTCGCGACGGGGACCCTCGTCTACGACACCCAGGAGGTTCGCGACGCTCTCTCGGTCCTTCGGGCCATCGACGATCCGTCCGACCGGTTGAGCCTCGTCGCTGCGCTGCGATCCCCCTTGTACGCGTGCTCCGACTCCGACCTGTTCACGTTCCGCCATGCAGGCGGCAGGTGGAGTCTCCGGGCAGCGATCCCCGACGAACTGCCCGACGACCATCCGGTACGAACAGCGATGGACCACCTCGTCTCGTTGTGGGAGCGGCGTTGGTGGAATGGGCCCGCGGACCTGCTCGACGCGCTGCTTCGCGAGCGGCACGCCGAGATCCTCGCGTTCGGCGACCCGCGCCCCACCGAGGTCTGGCGTCGCCTCCGCTTCCTCCGCGATCAGGCCAGGTCGTTCGAGGAATCCGGCGGAGGTGGCCTCCGCGATTTCCTCGACTGGGCCGAACTTCAGGGCGCAGACGGTGCGAGGGTTCACGAGCCGATGCTCGCGGAGACCGAGGACGCCGTCTCGATCATGACCGTGCACGGCGCCAAGGGTCTGGAGTTCCCGATCGCCGTCCTGTCGGGGATGACGACGAGGCCGGGGGGCAACCGCCGTGGTGTGAGCGTGCTGTGGGGTGCCGGTCCCGAGCCGGCGATCCGGATCAACGCGTCGGTCTCGACCGCCGATCACGAACCTCGTGCCGACCTCGAACAGACCATGGATGGCCACGAGAAACTTCGGCTGCTCTACGTCGCCGCCACCCGTGCGCGGGATCACCTGGTGGTGTCGTGTCATCACAAGGCCGGCGACGGACCGACCGACACGTACGCCAGTCGCGTGTGGCTGCATTTCCGGGAGGACTCCGAGAAGTCGCGACAGTGGGTCGCCCCAACCTCGACGCCCGCCCCCAATCCCGCCACTCCTGCTGATCAGCCGACCCGCCCCGATGCCGGGCCTGACCTCGATCTCGATCTCGACGCCGACCGCGACGATTGGGATCGCCGCCGCCAAGCCGTCCTCGACACCGGACGTCGACGAACGGTGACGTCCGCGACGGCGATCGCTGCAACTGTTCGCGGCCGAGCCGAAGCCGAGATCGAAGGCGATGGCTCAGAGGACGACGGCTCCATCACCGATGATGCTTCACCCGGTGCCACACTCCGCGCGAACGAACCGGTCGTGCGCCGCAAAGGCCGCTCCGGTGCAGCGATCGGTCGGGCGGTTCACGCCACGCTCGAACAGGTCGACTTCGCGGCGCCGACCGACGTCGACGCCCTCGTCGCCCGGAACTGTGCGATCGAGGCGATCGACGACTTGAAGGGCGACGTCGCGGATCGGGTGCGCTCCGCGTTGTCGTCACCGTCGGTACGGGAAGCCGCCGAGCGGATTCACTACAAGGAACTCCCGATCGTCGCGCCCGAGGGCTCGATGGTGATCGAGGGATACGTCGACCTTCTCATCGAACGGCCCGACGGTCTCGTCGTCGTCGACTACAAGACCGATGCCGCCAGCACCGAGGCACAGATCGCCGATGCGCTCGACCGCTACGAACTCCAGGCAGCCGCGTATGCCGTTGCCCTGGAGAAGGCCACAGGCCTCCCCGTCGTCGACTGCCGCTTCGTGTTCTGCAACCCCAAACGTGTCGTCGAGCGGTCGGTGCGCGACCTGGCAGGGGCGAAAGCCGAGGTTCGAGCCTCGCTCGTCTGATCGAGCAAGGCCGGGGCGCTCAGCCGCTCGTAGAGCTGGTCGCCGACACCTGCGACGTGTTCAGCGGGGCCCCCTCGCGTGAGGTCTTGAGTCGCTGCCGGTTCGCGGCGAGGCTCTGTTCGTCGGCCTCGTTGGGGAGCCGGAAACCCGTGTAGACGACGCGCCGCGGGGTTTCGGTGGGCTCCTGCGCCATGTGCAAGGTGCAACTGAGGTGCACCGTCACGTCGCCGATGTCGGTGGGCAGGGCCACGTCGGGGAGGTCGAGCTTCGAGGTGTCGATCAACGACGGCCAGAGGAGAGCACGATGCGATCCGGCGATCACCCGGAGCTGGCCCGAGGTCGGGCCGGCTCCGGTGATCGAGATGCCGACGGTGAGTGAGCAGCACTCGTAGCTGTGCCGACCGAGGCTGCAATCCTTGTGCCACGGGACGTCGGAAATTCCCGATGCCACGCCGATCGGCTTGAACAACGCCTCGGCGCGGTTGCCGGTGGCCCAGTCGACGGTGTGCCCCGCACCGACGAGATCGGCGATGCTCAGGAACCGCGGGTCGTCGAGAATCGACGCGAGGGTCGGCGAGTGTGACTCGAAGTGCTGCATGCGCACGACCTGCTCGGAGCCATCGGCAAGCGTTGCCCACCAACTCCTGCCGTCGCCCGGGGAGAACGATGGCGCAGCTCGATCCATGTCGGCGCTGATCCGAGCCATCTCGTCGGCAGTGAAGACGCCGCGTAGGTGTAGATAGCCAGCGGATTCGAGGTAGGCGCGGATCTCGTGGGGGTCGTCGTCGAGAGTGAAGCTCCGACCGAGGTCATCCGGCAGGTCGACCGACCCCGGCCGGTAGATCGGCACACCGTCGAGCACACTGCGGAGCACCAACCACCAGTCGAGCAGATGCCCGATCCGGCCGTTGACCAGGTCGAGCGCGCCGGCCGTCATCATGCCGATCGGCGTGATCTGGTCGTTGACGAGGTCGGACACCTGTTGTGCTGTCAGTCGGACTTGGACAATGCGCTCGTCCGTTCGCAGGCCCTCGATCGCCGCGGTATCGACTGAGTCGACACTGAACCGATCGAACGGGTCGCGCCGCAGGCACCACGCTCGCTCGTCGACTTCGACGACCAGCGTGCGCAGGGGCAGGTCGTCGGAGGTCGGCAAGTCCGCGGCGCGAACGACGAACAGCGACGGCAGTTCACGATCGAAGAAGTCCTCCGGGTCGATCACCGGTACTGCGTCGTCGCGTCGCGTGCGTCGATCCACTGCTGTCATATTCACCCTCCCCGTGGTGATCATCGTACAAAGTGGCGTCCTGGCCCAGATCAGATTGAGAACACTGTCTCGTTTGTAGGCATAACTACACTTGACGGTGTGGGCTACAGACATGACCGCGACGAGCTTCTGCAAGCCGGCCTGGAGTTGGTGTTGCAGCAAGGCATGTCCGCGCTCACCTTCGGGAGCCTCGCGCAAACCGTCGGCACGAACGACCGGACCATCGTCTACTACTTCCCCACGAAGGCCGACCTCATCTCAGAGGTCA
>JAIBBP010000237.1 GCA_019694615.1 Microthrixaceae bacterium
GGCGTCGCTCGGTGGGGGCGACGTCAACAAGGCGGTGCGGGTGATGATTGAGACCACGGTCGAGGAGATGTACCGAACCGACGAGAACAACCAGTTCCTGGAGGTCACGTACCAGAACGGCGACAAGGAGGTCATGTACTTCAAGGACTTCGCGTCGGGGGCGATGATCGAGAACGTCGTACGCCGTGCCAAGAAGCTGGCGATCAAACGTGAGCTCGCCGAAGGCATCCGTGGCATCCGCGTCGACGACCTCCTCGGTTCCATCCACCAGGAGTTCAAGGAGCACGAAGACCTTCCCAACACGACCAACCCCGACGACTGGGCGAAGATCTCGGGCAAGAAAGGCGAGCGGATCGTGTACATCCGCACCCTCGTCCACCGGGAGGACAATCGCTTCGAGGGCGGGCGCGCCATCGAGCGTGTCGCCACCGGTCAGTACCTGTAGACGGTCGACTTGTCGCCCCGGAGTTTCGTGATGACTGCTCGACGCGTCCTCCTGCCCTTCCTCGGAGTCGCGGTCGTTCTCGGCGGCGCGCTGGCGGTGCTGTTGTTCGGTCCCGTCCACGCCGCCGATGCGGCACCGCGGCCGTCGAACGACTCCCGCACGCCGTACGGCGAGATGAATCTCGCCTGGACCGAGCCCGGCATGATCGGTCTTGTCGGTTGGACGAAGGACCCCGACGTCAATCGCCCGATCGACGTCGTGGTCGCCGTTGACAACGGCGGCGGGATGGTCGTGCGCACGGCCGGGGTCTACAACCCGTTCCTCCCCGGAAAGTACGCGGAGAAGTTCCGGAGCTACCTGATTGCGATGCCTGTTCCGCCCGGACCGCACACGATGTGCGTCGCTGCCCTCAACGTGGGGCGGGGCAACCCGCACCGGTTGCTCGGCTGCAAGTCGTTCGTCGTCGCGGGGGCCGACCCCGTGGGCAATCTCGAGGACGTGGCGCTGTTGTCGAACGGTGACCGCGTCAGCGTGGTGGGGTGGGCGCTGGACCCCGAATCAGCGTCAGCGGCGGCCGTGGACGTCACGGTCGACGGAACGGTCGCGGGACGTTTGACCGCGTCGCACGGTCGCGCCGACATCGGCGCAGCGTTCCCGGCGCTCGGCGATCAGCACGGATTCGCCGGTGAGGTTCCGATCAGCCCGGGTCGTCGTCGGGTCTGCGCTGTCGCCCGCAACATCGGTCGAGGCGGAGATGCCACGGTCGGCTGCCGCGACGTCGACGTGCCGGTTTCGAGCCCGTTCGGGATGCTGGAAGGCGTCGTGGCGTCCGGCGGCGGCCTCGATGTCGTCGGGTGGGCCGGTGATCCCGACCAACGATCGCCGATCCAGGTGCGGATCAGCGACGAGGTGATCGGCTCGATCGACGATCAGGTGACCTACACCGTGACGACGAGCGTGGCGCGCCCAGACGTCGCCGCCGCCACGGGGCTCCATGGGACAACAGGGTTCGGCCGCACGATCTCGGTGACCGTGCCCGGACGGCATCGCATCTGCGCGGTCGCGCTGAACGTCGGCATGGGTCGCGACCAGTCGCTCGGCTGCCGGGAGGTCGAGGTCTCCGACCTGCGGCCGTTCGCCAACATCGAGGCGCTCACACCGCAGTCGTCGTCGCTGCGGATCCGGGGCTGGGCGCTCAGCAGTGAGACCCGCACCGATGGCGTGCAACTCCGGGTCGCTGTCGACGGGGCGGTCACCAACACGACCACCTCGGTCGCTCGCCCCGACGTCGCCGCGGCGTACGCGCCGGCCAACCCGAACGCAGGGTTCGATATCACCATCCCTGTGTCGGCAGGCCGTCATTCGGTGTGCGTCACATTGGTCGGCGGCCCGCCGAGAGCAGGTCACGTCAGTGGCGATCGCGCGCTGCCGTGCGGCTCGGTGATCGTGGGCTCGGTGGCGGTCGGCACGACCGGGATCGCCGGAATCCCCGTTCCGGTCGGTCCCGGCGGAGCGTTGTCCGAGATCGACCGCGACGCGGGCGTCACCACACGGCTCCGCGACGGATCGGTGCTGTGGCTCTTCGGCGACAGCGTCGACTTCGACGCGAACGGCGCAATGAAGTACTTCGTCAGCGGGACCGGCGCCTGGGCTGCCGCCGACAGCCCGACCGTCACCCGCGATGCGGTCGCTCCCAACGGATTGCCGTACCTCCTTGCGGCGCCGGGCGCAGGGTTCCCCGCGTGCAGCCCGTCGATGCCGCATCGGGCGATGTGGCCGTTGTCGGCGGTGACCGTGCCGTCGGGGTCGCGGGACCGTGTGATCGTCTTTCTCGCCAACATGTGTCTGGCCGACGGCCAGCACTTCGAGGCCAAGGGCATGTCGATCGCCGAGTGGTACTACGACCCAGCGAACCCGCCGGTGGCACAGCCCGTGCAGTTGACGGTCATCAACGAGAACGTCGGGCTGCCCCGCGCCTACGGCACCGCCTCGGTGATGGGTGCGGACGGGTGGCTGTACCTCTACCAGTGCGACCGCCCCGCCAACCCCGTCAACCTCGCCGGATTCGGTCCCTGCCGAGTCGCGCGCGTGCTGCCCGGCGACGTCGCCAACACGTCCGCCTACCGCTACTGGAACGGCGGCTCGACCTGGCAGACGAACGACGCCGGCTACCAGGTCTCGATGCCGCCCGGGTCGGCCGCCGGCTACCGCTATCCGGCGTCGGCGTTCACCGTCGCGTTCGACTCGATCCACAACGCCTACGTGATGGTCTATAGCCCGTGGCCCGGGTTCATCGACCGCGTCGTCGTGCGTGTCTCGTCGTCGCCTCAGGGACCGTGGAGCGAGCCAGTCGAGGTGACGCTGCCCGGTTGCAACAACACCGTCGCGGGGCAGACCAAGGCGTGTTACGCCGGCACGGCGCAACCCGCGTACAGCACCTCGACCGAGCTGGGGTTGGGCTTCTACGACCAGGCGATCCCCGCCGATCGAAACCGCGGGCAGTACATGGTGGTGCGCGTCCCCTTCGTGATCGAGCTGTAGCCCTCCCCAGCTCGTTCTGTCCTGCGAGAGCACCACCCGGGTGGTGCTCTCGCAGGACAGAACGAGCGGAGGAGAGGGGGGCGAGCACGTAGTCTGCCGCCGTGGCTGTTCCGATCGTCTGCGGCATCGAAACCGAGTACGGCATCATCGTCCGAAACGTGGGCGGTGGTGAGGTCGCCGAGTCGAATCCGATGGCGGCGTCGTCGACGTTGGTGTCGGCCTACGTGTCCGACCTTGCCGACCAGGGGCGCGGCGTCGGCCGCCCCCATCGAGTCGGGTGGGACTTCGAGGACGAGACGCCGGCCAACGACGCCCGGGGGACACCGAGCCCGTACGCATACGCCCCCGAGGTCGAGTCGCACCTCGTCAATGCCGTCCTGACCAACGGCAGCCGCTACTACGTCGACCACGCTCACCCCGAACTGTCCACACCGGAGTGCCGCACCGCGCTGCAGGCGTTGCTGTACGACCGGGCGGGGGAGGAGATCCTGCTCCGCTCGATGCGGGTGGCCCCGCAGTTCATGACGCCGGGCACCGAGATCGTCGTCTACAAGAACAACTCCGACGGCAAAGGGCAGAGCTACGGCTGCCACGAGAACTACATGCTGTCGCGCGCGTTGCCGTTCGGAACGCTGGTCGCGAACGCCACGGCGCACTTCGTCACACGTCAGATCTTCTGCGGGGCCGGCAAGGTCGGTACCGAATTGCCCGGCGTCCGTCGTGACGCTGTGGCCTTTCAGATCTCCCAGCGGGCCGACTTCTTCGAGGAGGAGGTGGGCCTGGAGACCACCCTCAAGCGGCCGATCGTCAACACGCGTGATGAGCCGCACGCCGACTCCCGCAAGTACCGCCGGTTCCATGTGATCGTCGGCGACGCCAACATGTCGGAGGTCGCGACGTTCCTCAAACTCGGAACCACGTCGCTGTGGCTGGCCGTCGTCGATGCCGGAGCCGCCGACCGAACACACAAGTTCGCACGGGCGGTGCCATCGCTGCGGGCGGTGTCGCACGACCTGTCGCTGTCCGAGCCGATCGAGATGGCGGACGGATCGACGATGACGGCGTTGGAAATCCAGTGGGACATCTACCGGCAGTGCGCCGCCTTCGCCGAGTCGCACGGCCTCGAAGCGGTCGGCCCCGACGTCGGCGAGATGGTGCTGGAGCGGTGGCGATCGGTGCTGGAAGGACTCGAGTCCGATCCGATGTCGCTCGCCGGCCAACTCGATTGGGTCGCCAAGTACCGGCTGCTCGACGCCTACCGGGATCGTCACGGTCTCGACTGGGACGACGCAAGACTCCGGGCGATGGACCTTCAGTACCACGACCTCCGCCCCGAGAAATCGTTGGCGCGGCGAGTCGGCCTCGAGACGCTCGTCGATCCCACAGACGTCGCGGCTGCGATGAGCGCACCGCCTCCCGATACCCGCGCCTGGTTCCGTGGCATGTGCCTGCAACGGTTCGCCGATGACATCGTCGCGGCCAACTGGGATTCGCTGGTGTTCGACACCGGAGCGTCGTCGCTGCGGCGTGTTCCGATGCTGGAACCGGTGCGAGGCACCCGTGCGCACGTGGGCGAACTCTTCGACTCGGTCACGACAGCGGCGGAGTTGATCGCGAAGCTCGGGTCGTCCTGAGCAGCCGCCACACCGCGCTCACCTCCCAGCCGCCACGTCGCTCCCACCTTTCCAAATGTGTCGCCAGGTGTGCGGTTTGGCGATTGAGACGCATCACATTTGGCCGATGGATATGGCACAGGAACAGACGAGCCGCGCGGTACGTTGAACGAACCGGAGGTTGAGACAGTGCCAGAACGCGAACAGATCAAGAAGCAAGCGCCGGCCCGTACCGAGGAGGTCGAGGTCGAGGATCTCGCACCGAGCGAGTCGGGCGCCAAGATCAAAGCCGAGCTCGACGAGCTGCTCGACGAGATCGACGAGGTTCTCGAGACAAATGCCGAGGACTTCGTGAAGTCGTACATCCAGAAGGGCGGCGAGTAGCCCACATGCTCCCGTCTTTCAGCCCGGCCGACGACCCGGGCCCCGATTTCGGCGCACTCGTGCGGCGGGTCGGTCTCGCCGCACCCCCAGTCGACGTGAGCGCGGACCCCAACGCCATCACCCACGGCACGACGTGCATCGCGGTCCGCTACGCGGACGGCGTCGTGATGGCCGGTGACCGCCGAGCAACGTCGGGCAACTGGATCAGCCACCGCACCATCGAGAAGGTCTTTCCCGCCGACCGGTACTCCGGCGTGGCGATTGCCGGTGCAGCGGGACCGGCCGTCGAGATGGTCCGTCTCTTCCAGCTCCAGCTGGAGCACTACGAGAAAGTCGAAGGCAGCCACCTCAGCCTCGAGGGCAAGGCCAACCAGCTTTCCCAGATGATCCGCAACCACCTGCCCGCAGCGATGTCGGGCATGGCGGTCGTGCCGATCTTCGCCGGGTACGACCTCAAGCGTGGCGTCGGTCGGCTGTTTCAGTACGACATCACCGGCGGTCGCTACGAGGAGTCCGACTATGCCGCGACCGGCTCGGGGTCGATGCACGCCGCCACCGTCACCAAGCTCGGGTTCCGCCCCGGCCTCACCCGCGACGAGGCAGTCGATCTCGCGATCCACGCGCTGTGGCAGGCCGCCGATGAGGACTCCGCCACCGGTGGTCCCGACCTCATCCGCAAGATCTTTCCTGTGATCGCAACCATCACTGCCCAGGGTTTCCAGAGACTCGGCGACGAGGAACTCGAGGAGCGCTCGCGGGCGCTCATCTCCGAGATCGAGGAGCGGCGAGGGGTCACATCATGAGCATGCCCCCGCCCTTTCGCCCCCCGACCACCCGCCCCTTCTGGAGGAATGCTCCATGAGCATGCCGTTCTACGTCGCCCCCGAGCAGATGATGAAGGACCGGGCGGACTACGCCCGGAAAGGCATCGCTCGTGGGCGCTCGCTCGTTGCGGTCGCCTTTGCCGACGGAATCCTCCTGTGCGCGGAGAACCCCAGCCGCATGCTCCGGAAGATCTCCGAGATCTACGACCGCATCGGGTTCGCCGGTGTCGGCAAGTACAACGAGTTCGACCAGCTCCGTATCGCCGGGGTGCGTCACGCCGATCTCAAGGGCTTCTCGTTCTCCCGCGAGGATGTCGACGCCCGCAGTCTCGCCAACCAGTACGCGCAGATGCTCGGCCAGGTGTTCACGCACGAGATGAAACCGATGGAGGTCGAGATCCTCGTTGCCGAGGTCGGCAAGGACCTCGACGGCGACCAGCTCTTCCACATTCAGTACGACGGCACCCTCGTCGATGAGCAGGGGTTCACGGTGCTCGGTGGTGACGCCGAGGCGATTCGTGGCCGCCTCTCCCAGGCGTTCGAGGTCGGCGCTTCGCTCGATGGCGCGGTCGCCGCCGCGGTGAACGCGCTCGCCGGCCAGGACCGCCGCCTCGGAAACGCCGACCTCGAGGTCGCCGTCCTCGACCGTGGTGTCGATCACCGGGCATTCCGTCGCATCGTCGACGACGAGCTCGAAGCCCTGCTTCCGTCCGAACCGGCGACCAAGCCGGAGCCGGAGCCGGAGCCGGCGTCTACCGACGTCGAGTCCGCGCCCGAATCCGCTGCTGATCCTTCCTGATCCGAACTTCGGGCTCACAGCGACATATCTGTCGTCCTGAGCCCGAAGTTCGACGAGGTGACCCCCGTTTGGCCGAAACCTCTCTAGGGTGACGTGCATGGACCGTCGGATCTTCGGTTTGGAGAGCGAGTACGGCGTCACCTGCACCCTCAAGGGGCAGCGCCGACTGAGCCCCGACGAGGTCGCGCGGTACCTGTTCCGTCGGGTGGTGTCGTGGGGGCGCAGCTCCAACGTGTTCCTCGGCAACGGCGCCCGCCTGTACCTCGACGTCGGTTCCCACCCCGAGTACGCCACGCCGGAGTGCGACTCGTTGTTCGATCTCGTCGCACACGACAAAGCAGGCGAGAGAATCCTGGAACAACTCGTGGACTCGGCCGAGGAACGCCTCGACGAGGAGGGGGTGCGCGGCGACATCTATCTGTTCCGCAACAACACCGACTCGGCGGGGAACTCCTACGGCTGCCACGAGAACTACTGCACGAGCCGCAGCGACGACATGGCCCGCTACGGCGAGGTGCTCATCCCATTCCTCGTCAGCCGTCAGATCTACGCGGGTGCCGGCAAGATCCTCCAGACCGCCCGCGGGGCGATGTACTGCATGAGCCAGCGGGGGGAGCACATCTGGGAAGGTGTCAGCTCGGCGACCACCCGCAGCCGCCCGATCATCAACACCCGTGACGAGCCGCATGCTGATGCCGAGCGGTACCGTCGACTCCACGTCATCGTCGGCGACACCAACATGGGGGAGTACCCCACGTTCCTCAAGGTCGGCGCGGCGGCGATTCTCCTCCGGATGTTGGAGGACCCCGGCGTGGTGCTCCGTGACATGACGTTGGAGAACCCGATCCGGGCGATTCGCGAGATCAGCCACGACCTCACCTGCCGACACCGGGTGCGGCTGGCGAACGGACGTGAGGCGTCCGCGATCGAGATTCAGGCCGAGTACCTCAACCGTGCGCTCCGCTACGCCCAGACCCATGACTTCACGCCGCAGGAGAAGCAGGCGTTGGACATGTGGGAACACGTGATGACCAAGCTCGAAACAGACCCGTTCTCCCTCGACCGCGAGGTCGACTGGGTCACAAAGCACAACCTGATCGAGGCCTACACCGCCCGACACGGGCTGAGTCTGGCGTCGCCGGAGGCCTCGCTGGTCGACCTGCAGTACCACGACATCAGCCGTCGGCGATCGGTCTTCTACAAGCTTCAGCGCCGTGGGCTGGTCGAGCGCATGGTCACCGACCGCGACATCGCTGAGGCGATGGAGACGGCACCACAGACCACTCGCGCCCGCCTGCGGGGTGAGTTCATCAAGCGGGCGAAGGAACGCAAACGTGACTACACGGTCGACTGGGTGCACCTGAAGCTCAACGACCAGGCTCAGCGCACGGTGCTCTGCAAGGACCCGTTCAAGTCGCACGACGAGCGGGTCGACAAGCTCATCGAATCGCTGTGACGGGGCGATAGCCGTGCCGACATTCCGCACCGGGGAGGTGCGCGGGATCCTGTCGGAGCGGGCCGGCATCCAACGTGTGTCCGTGTTGCTGGACGGAGCCGCTGAGCCATCGAAGGCGTACTGCCTCACCGATCTCATCGGGGACACCGCAGTCGGCGACCGGGTCGTGTGCAATACCACAGCCGTCGAGCTCGGACTCGGAACCGGCGGCTGGCACGTGGTGCACTGGAACCTGTCGCGCCCCGAGTTCGTCACCCCCGGCCCCGACCACGTCATGAAGCTCCGCTACACGAGCCTTCAGGCCGATGTGGGTACGAGCGAGTTGGCGCACCCGGACATTCCAGAGACCCTTGACGGCACCCCGGTCGTGGTGTGTCAACTGCACAGTCAGGTCGGCGTGGTTGCTGCTGCGATCGCCGCGCTTCGGCCTGGCACCCGGGTCGCCTACGTCATGACCGACGGCGCCTCGCTCCCGATAGCGTTGAGCGACCTCGTCGAGGATCTCCGCGTCCGCGACCTGCTGCACAGCACCGTGACGGCCGGCCACGCGTTCGGGGGTGACCTCGAAGCGGTAACGGTCGCCTCCGGCATGCTGCTGGCGCGCCACGTCGCGGGTGCCGATGTGCTGATCGTCGGAATGGGTCCCGGCGTCGTCGGTACCGGTACCAAGTACGGCACGACCGCCATCGAGGCTGCCGCGTTGCTCGACACCGTCGACGCGCTCGATGGAGTCCCGGTGCTGTGCGTGCGCGCATCGGACG
>JAIBBP010000173.1 GCA_019694615.1 Microthrixaceae bacterium
GAGGTCGGCCGGCCGAGCGAGTGGCGGTGGACCGGGCCCGGTGACGGATTCGAGGAGATCTGCGGCGTGTTGGACGCCGGCGACGTTCTCGCCAAGGCGCGACGCCTGGCGGCGGCCGTTACGCCGTGAAGCGGTCGTCGCCGAAGAGTTGGCGCAACTCGACCGGCACCGCGAGATCGAGCTGGTCGTAGCGGCACTCCGCGGCGTCCTTGTCCGGCCGCCACCGCAGAAACTTGGCGGGGTGGCGCAACCGGCCCGACGTGAGACCCTGGAAGCCGACTTCTGCGACGAGTTCGCAGCGCAGCGGTACCCACGACTGGTCCTTGCCTCCTGACCACCGGCTTGGAGCGCCGGGCATCCGCGTCTCGCCGTGCGCTTCGGCCTCTCCCCATTGAGCCCACGGATGACCTTCGATACCGCCGTCGACGTAGGGGGCGAGCTCGTCGACCAGCTCCAGCCGTCGCGCCGCGGTGAAGCTCGACGCCACGCCGATGCTCCACAACCGGCCGTCGTCGTCGTGCAGGCCGAGCAGCAGCGAACCCACGCCCTGGCCGTCCTTGTGAACCCGATAGCCGGCCACCACCATGTCGGCAGTGCGCTGGTGCTTGATCTTGAGGATCGACCGCTTGTTGGGGAGGTACGGATCGGCGACGGGCTTGGCCATGACCCCGTCGAATCCAGCGCCCTCGAACCGCTCGAACCAATCCGCGGCGAGGGCTCGATCGTCGGTGATCGGGGACAGGTGGAGCGGCGGGGCAGCGGTAGCCATCGTCTCGGCGAGCAACCGGCGCCGCTCGCCGAACGGTCGGGTCGTCAGGTCGTCGTCTCCGAGAGCGATCAGATCGAAGGCCACGAAACTGGCCGGAGTTTCGACGGCAAGTCGATTGATCCGTGATTCGGCGGGGTGGATTCGTTGGCCGAGGGCGTCGAAGTCGAGGCCACGTTCGGTGGCAACGACGACTTCACCGTCGAGGACACAGCGATTGGGGAGCATGTCACGGATCGGGTCGAGGAGTTCTGGGAAGTAGCGGGTCAGTGGCTTCTCGTTGCGGCTGCCGAGCACCACCTCCTCACCGTCACGAAAGACGATGCAGCGGAACCCGTCCCACTTCGGCTCGAACAACACCTCGCCGACCGGTGCCTCCGGTAACCGGTCCGCAGCCTTGGACAGCATCGGTGCGAACGGCGGCATCACGGGCAGGTCCATGCCCCGCACGCTACGCCGCCCGGGTTTCGCTCCTCGACGCTGCGACGACACGAGTCACAAGCCGCTCGGGATCGTCGTCGACGATCAACAGATCGAGCGTGTGCTGTGACGTGAGTCCGTCGTCGACGGATCGTTGCATGAACCCGATGAGGAGGTCGTAGTAGCCGGCGGTGTTGAGGACCCCGAGGGCCTTGGGGTGCAGTCCCAGCGCTGCCCAACACCACACCTCGAACAGCTCCTCCATCGTGCCAACTCCGCCCGGCGCGATCACGAACCCGTCGGCACGATCGAACATCGCCTTCTTTCGGGTCGGCATGTCCGGAACCACGATCAGGTTGGTCACCGAACGGTGGCCGACCTCAAGCCCCAACAGGTGCTCGGTGATGACACCGGTCACCGAACCGCCGCCGGCGATCACGGCATCGGCGACCTCGCCCATGAGCCCGACACTCCCGCCCCCGTAGACGAGGTCGCAATCGGCGGCGGTCAGCGCCGCACCGAGCCGCCTCGCGTCGACGGCGAAGTCCGGACGGATGCCGTGCCGCGACGCCAGGTACACGCAGAGGGCGAGGCGGTCCGACGCGTCGCCGGGGGAGAGGGTCGACGGGGAGATCATCGGGTCACGGTAGCGATTCGGCCAGTGAATGCGGTTGGACTTATCCTCTTGCACCTATGGATCACCCCCTGTCTGAACGAGTCGAGGACCTGCGTCGCCGCAAGCAGGAGGCGCTCACCCCAGGGTCAGAGCGCTCGATCGAACGGCAGCACTCGCGGGGCAAGATGCTGGCCCGCGAGCGCATCGAGTACCTGCTCGACGAGGGCTCGTTCCACGAACTCGACGGACTCGCCCGGTCTCGTAGTGCAGCAGCGACCGAGAAGCCGTACACCGACGGTGTCATCACCGGCTGGGGCACCGTCGACGGCCGTCAGGTGTTCGTCTTCAGCCAGGACTTCACGGTGTTCGGCGGTGCACTCGGCGAGGTGTTCGCCGAGAAGATCCACAAGGTGATGGACATGGCGCTCAAAGTCGGGGCGCCGGTCATCGGTCTCAACGACGGCGCCGGCGCCCGCATCCAGGAGGGTGTGGTGTCGCTCGCCAGCTACGGCGGCATCTTCTACCGCAACGTGCTGGCTTCGGGTGTTACGCCGCAGATCTCGGTGATTATGGGCCCGTGCGCCGGCGGCGCGGTCTACAGCCCGATCATGACCGACTTCATCTTCATGGTCGACCAGTCGAGCTACATGTTCATCACCGGCCCCGATGTCGTGAAGCAGGTGACCGGCGAGGACGTCACCCAACAGGACCTCGGCGGTGCGGGCGTGCACACGACGAAGTCGGGCGTGGCCCAGTTCGTGTCCGCCGACGACAAGGCGGCGCTCGACGACGTTCGATTCCTGCTCAGTTTCCTGCCCTCGAACAACCTCGAAGTGGCCCCCACGATGCTGTCCGACGACCCCGCCGACCGCCTCTGCCCGGAGCTCGAGAAGATCCTGCCGGCGTCAGCCAACCAGGCCTACGACATGCGCAAGGTCATCTCGACGGTTGCTGACGACGGTGAGTTCTTCGAGTACGCGTCGTCATGGGCGCCCTCGATCGTGTGCGGGTTCGCCCGCCTAGGTGGAGAGTCTGTCGGCGTCGTGGGCAACCAGCCGATGGCGATGGCGGGTGTGCTCGACATCGAGTCGTCCTCCAAGGCGGCGAAGTTCGTGCGCACGTGCGACGCGTTCAACATCCCGCTCATCACGTTCGTCGATGTACCCGGCTTCCTTCCCGGAGTCGACCAGGAGCACAACGGCATCATCCGCCACGGTGCAAAGCTGCTCTACGCCTACTGCGAGGCAACGGTGCCGCGCATCTCGGTCATCACCCGTAAGGCGTACGGCGGTGCGTACGTCGTGATGGACTCCAAGTCGATCGGCTCCGACCTCGCGTTCGCGTGGCCGTCGGCCGAGCTGGCGGTGATGGGAGCATCCGGTGCCGTCGAGATCGTGAACCGCCGCGAACTTGCCGAGGCCGACGATCCGGTCGCACGCCGCGCCGAGCTCGTCGAGGCGTACACCGAGCAGTTCTGCAACCCGTGGGAAGCGGCCGACCGCGGCTACGTCGACGACGTGATCGATCCTGCCGAAACTCGCATCAAGCTGATCGCCGGACTGACCATGCTTCGCTCCAAGAAGGAGTCGTTGCCGCCACGCAAGCACGGCAACATGCCCCTCTGATGGACGCCGAGATCACCCCGACTCCCACCGACGAAGAAGCGGTGGCCATCGTCGCCGCCATCGAGGGAGCCTGGCCGCGCGCTGTAGCGGAGCCGAGCCGCGACGATTCACCGCGCTGGCGCTGGTCGGGCCGGTGGTGGACCAAGCCGGTGGTCGCCCGCCGCGACCGCCCCTACTGATCGCAACCTGTTCTGTTGTACAAAGCGCGCGCCCACGCGCGCGCTTTGTACAACAGAACAGGTTTTGGTCGGACCGAGTTAGGCCTTCTCGAAGACGAGTTTGATCTCGAGGAGGGCGTTGTCCTCGACCTGAGCGGGTCCGAAGCTGGGGTCTTCGATGCCCCACTCTTCGAACTGAATCCGGTACTCCGTCAGCACGCTGATCGTGTTGCCGTCCTTCTTGGCGGCGAGATCCAGGGTGACTTCCTTGGTTTCAGCCTTGATGGTGAGGTTGCCGGTGGCCTTCGCCGTGATCTCGGTGCCGTCGGCGGGGATCGAGCCGAGGTCGATCGGCGATGTCAGCTCGAAGGCTGATGTCGGGTACTTCTCAGTCTCCATGATGCGGCCCCTGACCTGGCCGTCACGCCGGTCCTGGTCGCTCTTGAGGGTTGTCATGTCGACCTCGAACTTCGCGGTGTCGACCGACGTTCCGCTGATCGTGAGCGTGCCCGTGACTGAACTGGTTCTCCCGACCCCCTCGGTGTCCTGGCCGAACAGCACCTCCTTAGCCCGATAACCGACGACGGAATCGCCGGTCGCCGTCCACTCTCCGTCGATTCCGTCGGAGGCCGAGGCTCCATCGCCCGGAGCGACGGTGGTTTCGGCAGTCTCGCTACCCTCGGCGACGGTGGTGGTGGACGACAACCCGGAGTCGTCGTCGAGCGACAGCCTCTCGGGAGCGTCCTCCTTGATCACGTTGATGTAGAGCCAGGTGCCTCCGAAGCCCAACACGAGGACAGCGGCGATAGCTCCGATGACGATCTTGGTGGCTTTGGTCATCGACGCAGGCTAATCAGCGCTCGACCAGCGCCGTCGTTGGGAGCGGCGATCCGCTGTGAGTCAGCTCAACTTGGTCACGCTGGAGGCGCCCGCCGATGTCACGCAGGTGGCGTCCACCCGGGTCGGAGCGTCGGCGGTGTCGACACTGTCGACGACCACGAACTCCGTGCGCCACTCGTCGGGGGTGACGGTGCAGCGGCCGTAGCCGTGGTTGGTGACATTGAGGTAGGCGATGCCGGGGAACTTGTCGGGCGTCACGAGCGCGGCGCCTCCGGGAACGATGTCGACGAGGCTGCCCGACGTGATCGACGTACCCACGAACTCGACGGCGACGGGGGTGCGGGTTCCGTCGGGCGACGAGGGTGCGAGGTCGCCTGCGCCGGCGGAATGGATGTCGCCGGTGAGCACCACGACATCGGAGATCTCGTTGTCGCCGATGAACCGTAGGAGTCGATCGCGCGCTGCCGGGTAGCCGTCCCACTGGTCGACGTTGAGCACGATGTCGCCGAGGACCAGCGCCGACATCACCGTCTGTTGGGCCAGCACCTTCCATTGAGCGTCGGATCCGCCGAGTCCATCGGACAACCAGGACTCCTGGTCGGTGCCGAGCATCGTCCTCGTCTCGTCGTCGAGCTCGGCTGCACAACCCGAGCGGCCGACGATCGCGTCGAGCCGAGCGTTGCACGCCTGGTCGGTGCGGTACTGCCGACCGTCGAGGACGAAGAACTCCGCGAGGCCCCCGAAGCGAACGGTCCGATAGATGCGCCAGTCGGCTCCTTCGGGTGGGTCGAGCCGAAGGGGCTGATGCTCGTAGTACGCCTGGTACGCGGCAGCCCTGCGGGCAAGGAACGCGGCGTCGTCGAGGCCCCCGTCGTCGACGAGACCGGCGTAGTTGTTCTCGACCTCGTGGTCGTCCCACGTGACCACCCACGGGCACGCGGCGCGACTCGCCTGCAGATCGGTGTCGCCGGTGTAGGTCGCGTAGCGCACCCGGTAGTCGTCGAGCGTTTGGCACTCGCCGCCGGGGACTTGACGAAGCGAGGACTCGTTGGAGGCCGATTCGTAGATGTAGTCGCCGAGGAAGAACACCAGGTCGAGGCGGTCCGCGGCCATCGCGCGGTGCGCCGCGTAGTAGCCCTCGGTGAAGTCCTGGCACGAGGCGAAGCCGAGACGCAACTGATCGGGCGAAGCGTCGTCGGCCGGCATCGTCCGAGTACGGCCGATCGGAGACGTGTAGTCGGCCGAGCTGAACCGGTACCAGTACTCGGTGTCCGGGTCGAGGTCGGTGGCGTCGAGATGGACCGAGTGGGCCCACGTCGGCTCCGCCGACACGATTCCCGCGGCGACCACATCGTCGAAGGCTTCGTCGGCGGCGATCTCCCACTTCACGTCGACGGGCTCTTCCAGTTCAGTGAGGAGTCGAGTCCACAGGATCACCGAGGTGGGGAGAGGGTCGCCCGATGCCACGCCGAGGCCGAACGGATCCGACGTGAGTGGCGACGCGGGGGTCGAGACGTTCGGTGAGATCGCTGTGGTCGTCGATCCGGCGGTGCTGTCGCCGGTCGACGCGGAGTCGTCGGACGAGCACGACACCACAACGGTGGCGCCGCCGAGGCCGAGCGCGGTCAGGAAGGTACGGCGATCCACGGAGATTCCCACGGCTGCGAACGCTATCGGCGGCGATGTGTCGGTGTTGGACGGATCGCAATCGCGCCGTTGCGCAGTCGAGCAGGGTCAGCCCGCCGGGCTATGGTCGGTCGGTTCAAAACGCTGATGGAGGAACGCCATGACGGCGACGATCGTGGTCGGTACCCAGTGGGGCGACGAGGGTAAGGGCAAGTTCACCGACCTCATTGCCAAAGAGATGACGATGGTCGTCCGCTACCAGGGCGGCCACAATGCCGGCCACACCCTGGTCGTCGACGGCGAGTCGTTTGCACTCCAATTGGTGCCTTCGGGAGTGCTGTACGACCACATCGTGCCGGTGATCGGCAATGGCGTCGTCGTCGACCCGGTGGTGCTGTTGGCCGAGATGGACAAGCTGACGGCGAAAGGCGTCGACTGCTCACGGCTGCGAGTATCGGGAAACGCTCACGTGATCTTCCCGTACCACCAGGAACTGGATCGCCTCATCGAGCGCCACCTCGGCAAGAACAAGCTCGGCACAACCAAGAGGGGCATCGGTCCGACGTACGCCGACAAGGCCGCTCGGGTGGGCATTCGTTTGCAGGACATGCTCGATCCGAAGATCTTCCGCGAGAAGCTGCGGGTGGTCGTCGCCGAGAAGAACCTCATGCTGGCGAAGATCTACAACCGTCTCGGGTTCGACGCGGATGAGCTTGCCGATCGCTACCTCGAAGAGGTCGTGCCGCGTCTTCGCCCCCACATCGCCGACACCGTGGCGCTCGTGCACGAGGCGATCGAGGCCGGGCAGCAGGTGCTGTTCGAGGGCGCCCAGGCGACGTTCCTCGACATCGACCACGGCACCTATCCCTTCGTCACGTCGAGCAACCCCGTCGCCGGTGGAGCCTGCGTCGGAGCCGGCGTCGGTCCCCGTCACATCGACAGAGTGGTCGGCATCGCCAAGGCCTACGTCACCCGTGTCGGCTCGGGGCCGTTTCCCACCGAACTCTTCGATGCCGACGGCGACAAGCTCCGGGACATCGGGCGCGAGTACGGCACGAACACCGGTCGCCCGCGTCGCTGCGGCTGGTTCGATGTGCCGATGATGCGCCAGGCGGTGCGCCTGAACTCGCTGTCGGAGATCGCGCTGACCAAGCTCGACATTCTCGACACGTTCGACACGGTCAAGGTGTGTGTGGCGTA
Organism: Microthrixaceae bacterium; assembly: GCA_019694615.1. Classification (GTDB taxonomy): domain Bacteria; phylum Actinomycetota; class Acidimicrobiia; order Acidimicrobiales; family Microtrichaceae; genus SSF14. Next base: position 7,252 of record JAIBBP010000173.1, read on the forward strand.
CGACATCGGTGGCGAGCGAGTCGAGCACCTCCCATACCACCAGTCCGACTTCCACGCCGCCGTGCCGATCTACGAGGAGCTGCCGGGTTGGAAGCAGGACCTGTCCGCCTTTACCCAGCGGGCCCAGCTTCCGGCTGAGGCTCAGCGCTACCTGGAGTTCCTCGAAGCGCAGGTGGGGGTGCCGATCACGCTCGTGGGCACCGGCCCCGGCCGCGACCAGTTCGTGCACTTCAGCTGACCCGATTTCGGAGGCCGCCCTGTTTGCTAGAAAAGGGCAGGTGCACAGGGCGCGTCAGCGGACATGAAGGTCGTCGTCGTCGGATCCGGCGGGCGTGAGCACGCCCTCGCGGCAACGCTCGCACGCACGGCCGAGGTTGTCGTCACTCCGGGCAATGCGGGCATTCCCGGTTCGGTGACGACGCCCGCGACCGAACTCGATGCCGACCTCTTCGTCATCGGCCCCGAGGTGCCCCTCGTCGCCGGGCTGGCCGATACGCTTCGCTCCCAGGGCAAGCTCGTCTTCGGCCCGGGCGCGGATGGGGCTCAGCTCGAAGGCTCGAAAGCCTGGATGAAGGATCTCCTGGTTGCGGCCGGTGTGCCCACCGCCCGGCACGCGACCTTCACCGAGGAAGCGCCCGCGTTGGCGTTCCTGGACACGATGGCGCCCCCCTACGTCATCAAGACCGACGGTCTCGCCGCCGGCAAAGGCGTGATCGTCACCGAGTCGCTGACCGAGGCCCGCAACGCCGTGGGCGACTACCTGTCGGGCGCCGCATTCGGCGACGCAGGCCGACATCTCGTGATCGAGGAAGGCCTGGTCGGACCGGAGATCTCCGTCTTCGCGATCTGCGACGGAACGCGGGCGGTGCTGCTCGCTCCAGCGCAGGACTTCAAGCGCATCGGTGACGGCGACGAAGGGCCGAACACCGGCGGGATGGGTGCGTTGACTCCGTCTCCGTTGGTCGACGCGTCTCTCCTTGACGACATCATGGAACGGTTCGTCCAGCCAACACTCGACGAGCTGCGGCGCCGCGGCATCGACTACCGGGGAGCGTTGTTCGCCGGGTTGATGCTGACTGCCGACGGCCCGAAGATGTTGGAGTACAACGTCCGTTTCGGTGATCCGGAATGCCAGGTAGTGATTCCCGCGGTGACGAACGACCTAGCGGCAATCCTCGCCGAGGCTGCGTCTGGCGAGCTTCGCACGATGCCTGAGTTCACCGAGGCGGCCGCAGTCACGGTCGTGTGCGCAGCTGATGGGTATCCGTCCTCGCCGCGGACCGGCGACCCGATCTCGGGGATCGAGGCAGCGCGCTCCCGCGACGGCGTCGAAGTGTTCTGCGCCGGGGTCGCGCCGGGCGATGATGGCGGGCTCGTGACTGCGGGTGGGCGCGTGCTCAACGTGTGTGGACGCGGCGCGACCTTGGCGGAGGCTCGTGACCGCGCCTACGCAGCGGTCGGCGACATCGAGTTCGACGGCAAGACGTTCCG
>JAIBBP010000191.1 GCA_019694615.1 Microthrixaceae bacterium
CTCGCCGCCGGCGCCGACTGCGCCATGTTCGGATCGCTCCTCGCGGGCACCGACGAGTCGCCCGGAGAGACGGTGCTGTACCAGGGAGAGCGCTACAAGACCTACCGGGGTATGGGCTCGCTCGGGGCCATGAAGGCCCGTTCCTTCTCGAAGGACCGGTATTTCCAGGAGCACGTGGTCGACGCCGAGAAGCTGGTGCCGGAGGGCATCGAGGGGCGCGTCGCCTACGTCGGCTCGGTGGGCAGCATCGTGCACCAGCTCGTCGGCGGCCTCCAGCAATCGATGGGCTATGTCGGTGCGCCGACGATCGCCGACCTCAAGCACGCCCAGTTCATCCGGATGACCGCAGCGGGCCTCCGAGAGGCGCACCCTCACGACATCACGATCACCGAACAGGCCCCCAACTACCGCCACTGACCCGCCCGCGCTCGTTCTGTCCTGCGAGAGCACCACCCGTCTGGTGCTCTCGCAGGACAGAACGAGCACTTCGACGAGAGCCATCTATGCTCTGGCCCGATGCCCGGTGACGCCCTTACCCAGCTCGTGGAGCGGGAGCAGATCAAGCGCCTGAAGTACGCCTACTTCCGCTGCCTCGACCAGAAGCTTTGGGACGAACTCCACGGCCTGTTCACGGCCGACGCCACCGCCGCGTACAGCGGCGGCAAGTACTCCTATTCCGGGCGGGACGCCATCGTCGACTTCATGCGCACCAACATGAGTCGGGAGTCGTTCCACACCAGCCACCGGGTTCATCACCCCGAGATCGACATCGACGGTGACGACGCCACGGGCACCTGGGCGATGGACGACGTGAACGTCGATAGCGAGTTCGACTTCTTCCTCTGCGGCGCCGGGTTCTATGAGGATCGCTACCGTCGGATCGACGGGGAGTGGAAGATCGCCCACACTGGGTACCGACGCACTTTCGAAACAATCATGCCGATGGGTCAGAACGGGATGAGCCTCACCGCGAGTTGGTGGGCGACCGGCGGCCAATCGGCCCTGGAGGTCCAGTAGTGAGCCAGAGCCCGAGCACCGACGCCGTCGACCTGACGGCCGGGACGATGTCAACCGACCGCCGGTCGTTGGCCGACCGTCGCGCCAACGACTCGTCCCCGCTGTACGAGGACCGGCCCTGGGGTTCCTACACGGTGTTGGCCGACGAGGACACCCACAAGGTGAAATCGATCACCGTGGCTCCCGGCCAGCGCCTGAGCTACCAACGTCACTCACACCGCTCCGAGCACTGGTTCGTGATCAGCGGAGACGCCACCGTCACCCTCGACGGCGTCGAGTTCCACGTGCTTCCCGGCCACTACGCCGACATTCCCCAAGGCGTCGCCCATCGACTCGAGAACCAGGGCACCCAGCCCTTGGTGATCATCGAAGTGCAGTACGGGGACTACTTTGGCGAAGACGACATCATCCGACTCTCCGACGACTACGGACGCGTCGAATGACACTCGCCGCGGGTCAGCAAACCGGGGGCGGGGGAGCCACCGAGGGCAACGACCCTCCGCTGATCCCGCGGATTATCAGCGTCGATGACCACGTCGTCGAGCCTGCCCACGTCTGGCAGACCTGGCTCCCCGAGAAGCACAGGGCGGCGGGTCCCCGCATCGAGCGACGCGGGATCGGCTCGATGCGGCACGTCGGCGGGGGAGCGTACGAGCAGACGTTCGACCCTGAGGGCCCGCCGGCCGACTGCTGGATCTTCGAGGATCTCGTCTACATCCACAAACGTCACGTCGCGGCGGTCGGGTACTCCCGGGATGAGATGACGATGACCCCCATGACCTATGACGAGATGCGGCCCGGCTGCTACGAGGTCAAGGCTCGCGTCGAGGACATGTTGATCAACCACGTCGACATGTCGTTGTGCTTTCCGACGTTTCCCCGGTTCTGCGGCCAGACGTTCACCGAGGCGAAGGACCGCGACCTCGGCCTCGCGTGCGTTCGTGCGTACAACGACTGGATGATCGAGGAGTGGTGCGGCGAGTCCGACGGCCACCTCATCCCGCTCTGCATCGTTCCGCTCTGGGACGCCGACCTTGCAGCAGCCGAAGTGCGCCGCAACGCCGAACGCGGCTGTCATGCCGTGTGCTTCAGCGAGATTCCACCGCACCTCGGCCTCCCGTCGATCCACTCCGGATACTGGGACCCGTTCTTTCAGGCCTGCCAGGACACCCAGACCACCGTGAACATGCACATCGGGTCGTCGTCACGGATGCCGGCCACCAGTCCCGACGCCCCCGTCGCGGTCGCCGCGAGCCTGAGTTTCAACAACTCGATGGCGTCGCTCACCGACTTCCTCTTCAGCGGAGTCCTCGTCCGGTTCCCCGAGCTGATTCTTGCGTACAGCGAAGGCCAGATCGGATGGTTGCCCTACATCCTCGAACGTGTCGACGACGTCTGGCGCGAGCACCGGGCCTGGGGAGGAGTGAAGGACCTGATTCCCGAGCCGCCGTCCACGTACTATTTCCGCCAGGTCTACGGCTGCTTCTTCCGCGACAACCACGGGCTCGAATCTCT
>JAIBBP010000129.1 GCA_019694615.1 Microthrixaceae bacterium
GGAAAGTCTGATGGCCCTCTTCCCGGCCTTCATGGCCGGGCTCCATTGCGGCCTCGAGCTCGCCGCCCGGTTCCGGTCCCGCATCACCTCTTCCCGGCCTTCATGGCCGGGCTCCATTGCGGCGCCCTCTCACTCGTCGCCCCCGTGGTCCCCGGTGGCCTCTTCCCGGCCTTCATGGCCGGGCTCCATTGCGGCAGGACCGACAGGGCGGCCGGGATCGACGCGACCGCGGCTCTTCCCGGCCTTCATGGCCGGGCTCCATTGCGGCGCGGCATGGACGGCGGCGGTTAACGCTCCGCCGTATCACTCTTCCCGGCCTTCATGGCCGGGCTCCATTGCGGCCCATCGCTGCGGGCGAGGTTGTCTCGGTCAACTCGTCCTCTTCCCGGCCTTCATGGCCGGGCTCCATTGCGGCCCGGTGCCAAGTATCCCCAGCCAATGCGTATCTCGACCTCTTCCCGGCCTTCATGGCCGGGCTCCATTGCGGCTATCGGACCGACATCGAGTTCAACGTTGCCGGGACGTCTCTTCCCGGCCTTCATGGCCGGGCTCCATTGCGGCCGGCGTGCGCGGGCATGGACCCAGCGATCTTCCACCCCGCTCTTCCCGGCCTTCATGGCCGGGCTCCATTGCGGCCCGGTCAGGGTGACCGTCTGAATCGTGTCGTGCAACGCTCTTCCCGGCCTTCATGGCCGGGCTCCATTGCGGCTGATTGCCCTTGGCCATGCCGGCGAATACCGCTGCCTCTTCCCGGCCTTCATGGCCGGGCTCCATTGCGGCTACGTGCCCTACTGGCTCGCCGACGACCTCGTGGCCCTCTTCCCGGCCTTCATGGCCGGGCTCCATTGCGGCTCCGACGACCAGGCGGCGGAGGACCCTCCGGTTCACCGCTCTTCCCGGCCTTCATGGCCGGGCTCCATTGCGGCCGGACATGCTGGCACCTATCCCGATTGCGAGCCGGAATCTCTTCCCGGCCTTCATGGCCGGGCTCCATTGCGGCGTTTGTTTCCGATACGCTAAGGGCTCAAAATTTGAGACCTCTTCCCGGCCTTCATGGCCGGGCTCCATTGCGGCTTCAGCTCGGACTCCAACTCGCCAGCCTTGGCGACCGCCTCTTCCCGGCCTTCATGGCCGGGCTCCATTGCGGCGGTGTCTGACGCTGCCGGTGCGCGGTGAGATGGTGGGCTCTTCCCGGCCTTCATGGCCGGGCTCCATTGCGGCTGGCGGAGAAGTAGCGGGCGGCCGCGGCGAAGGCGAACCTCTTCCCGGCCTTCATGGCCGGGCTCCATTGCGGCGGTGTCTTGCGCTCGCGGTGCGCGGTGAGGTGGTGGCTCTTCCCGGCCTTCATGGCCGGGCTCCATTGCGGCTTGATGAGATAACAGAACGAGAATACTACGGCGACATCTCTTCCCGGCCTTCATGGCCGGGCTCCATTGCGGCAACGTATTGGGGAGGATCTTTACCTAGACGTACGCAACTCTTCCCGGCCTTCATGGCCGGGCTCCATTGCGGCAGCGCGACAGGCAGTCAGATCTTTGGTGGCAACCACCGCTCTTCCCGGCCTTCATGGCCGGGCTCCATTGCGGCACGTACATGGTGACCGTGCCGCCAGCGAGGACCGACCCTCTTCCCGGCCTTCATGGCCGGGCTCCATTGCGGCAGTGGGAGCGCGACGTACCGCGTCGAAGTGCTCGACGCCTCTTCCCGGCCTTCATGGCCGGGCTCCATTGCGGCCGACGGTCAGGTCACCGCGGAACCCGATGAGCCGCGCTCTTCCCGGCCTTCATGGCCGGGCTCCATTGCGGCGCCCCGACATGACGTTCACGCCGGGGCCGGAGGCGATTGCTCTTCCCGGCCTTCATGGCCGGGCTCCATTGCGGCCACGGCGGCATGGTTGGAGACGGCTGCGGGTATTACGGCCTCTTCCCGGCCTTCATGGCCGGGCTCCATTGCGGCGGGGGTGTGGGGGGGTGGGTACCCCCCTGGGGGTGGGTCTCTTCCCGGCCTTCATGGCCGGGCTCCATTGCGGCCAGAGGTCCCGATAGGTGGCCGTGTTCGGCGGTGGTGCTCTTCCCGGCCTTCATGGCCGGGCTCCATTGCGGCATGTCGACGCCGAGCATCGCCATCTCGATCACCAGCCGCTCTTCCCGGCCTTCATGGCCGGGCTCCATTGCGGCGTCAGAGAGAACGCCATTTAGGTCAACGCTTTCAGTGCTCTTCCCGGCCTTCATGGCCGGGCTCCATTGCGGCGCCGAGATGGCTACGCATGCCGGTACTGCGGCGACCGCTCTTCCCGGCCTTCATGGCCGGGCTCCATTGCGGCGACAGAATCAAGGCGAGAGAGACCCACCAGTAGCCGAGCTCTTCCCGGCCTTCATGGCCGGGCTCCATTGCGGCAACACGGCGAACAACCTCCCCGACGGTCGGTCCGGCTGCTCTTCCCGGCCTTCATGGCCGGGCTCCATTGCGGCACCGCGGACGAGCCGCCATCTTCGCCGACTGTGGACTCCTCTTCCCGGCCTTCATGGCCGGGCTCCATTGCGGCAGGTCGCCCGACTTGCTCGCAGCCGACGTCTCGGCACTCTTCCCGGCCTTCATGGCCGGGCTCCATTGCGGCGCGACGCACCCCCACGTGTCGCGCACCTGAGCGATGCCTCTTCCCGGCCTTCATGGCCGGGCTCCATTGCGGCCCGAGCCTCCTTCGTGCCGTTCGACACCCCCGCCAGCGCCTCTTCCCGGCCTTCATGGCCGGGCTCCATTGCGGCGGCTGCGCCGCGGCGTGGCCGTCGGATCCGCCCGTGCACTCTTCCCGGCCTTCATGGCCGGGCTCCATTGCGGCTTCTTCTTGACGAGGCTGTCGGCGAGTTGGCCGTCGGTGCTCTTCCCGGCCTTCATGGCCGGGCTCCATTGCGGCGATCGGCCTCGCATGATGCGGCCGGGGGTCATCACCTCCTCTTCCCGGCCTTCATGGCCGGGCTCCATTGCGGCAACTTCCACGACCGGCTTGCGATCCACACTGAGATGCAGGTCTCTTCCCGGCCTTCATGGCCGGGCTCCATTGCGGCAGGCGGGCCTGGCAGCAGCCAAGCTGGGCGAGGTCGCTCTTCCCGGCCTTCATGGCCGGGCTCCATTGCGGCCGTGGTGCTTTCGGCAGAGCGTCCGCAGTCCGTGGACGCTCTTCCCGGCCTTCATGGCCGGGCTCCATTGCGGCGCCGAGCGCAGGCGATCGCAGGCGCTGGCGACATGCTCTTCCCGGCCTTCATGGCCGGGCTCCATTGCGGCTCGGCGACGCGGGCCCGCGACGCCGCTAGCCAGTCGCCTCTTCCCGGCCTTCATGGCCGGGCTCCATTGCGGCGTCCCGCGTCGCGGTGCCCACGAGGGTGCGATCGGTTCGCTCTTCCCGGCCTTCATGGCCGGGCTCCATTGCGGCAACGGCTGCTCGTCGCTCCAATCGGTCACGTTGGACTCTTCCCGGCCTTCATGGCCGGGCTCCATTGCGGCCGTAGTCGCTGTCGTGCTCATGCCACGGGCACCAGGGGGCTCTTCCCGGCCTTCATGGCCGGGCTCCATTGCGGCGATCGCCGATGGCGTTGATCTTGACGGTGTCGCCAGCCCAGGGGGATCCGAGGTATCAAACCCTGCTGATCCATAGGTAGGTGGGCGCTACCGGGCGGATCTGGCGTCGCTGGGTGCTGCGGCATCGTCCCGGCTTTCGACGAGGAGTTCCACGAGGTGGCGGACTCACGTCACAATGAGTTCCCGGCGGTGTCCGGGCCTCGGCCAGAATGGCGGGCATGCTCGACCCTGCGCTCACGACGATCGCTTCGTCCGCCGTCACCGACGGCCTCGCCGCCATCGACGCCGCCTCCACCTTGGAGGCGCTCCGCTCGGTGGACGCGGAACTCCTCGGCAAGGCGGCGCCGCTCTCCCAGCTCAAGGCCTCGATGCGAGACGTCGCCCCCGAGCAGCGCAAAGCCCTCGGCCAGGCGATCAACGAGGCTCGCACCCGCCTCGAGCTGGCGATCGCCGATCGACACGCCGAGCTCGAGGCGATCGCCCGCCGCGAACAGCTCGCCGCCGAACAGCTCGACCTGTCCGAGGTGATCGCCGATCGCCGGGTCGGCCACCACCACCTCATCACCCAGACCCGCGAGATGTTGGAGGACGCGTTCGTCGGCCTCGGATTCACCGTCGCCGAGGGTCCCGAGGTCGAGACCGACTGGTACAACTTCGAGGCGCTCAACATGCCCGCCGGCCACTCGGCCCGAAGTATGTGGGACACGCTGTACCTCGACGCCGGTGAACCCGAAACGGTGCTGTTGCGCACCCACACGTCACCGGTGCAGGTCCGCACCATGATGCGTCAGGAGCCGCCGATCTACATCGTCGCCCCCGGCCGCTCGTTCCGCAGTGACACGGCCGACGCCACGCACCTGCCGGTGTTCCACCAGATCGAAGGGCTCGTCGTCGACAAGGGCATCACGTTCGCCGATCTCGCCGGCACCATCGAAGCCTTCGTCAAGGTGCTCTACGGCGACGACCGCACGACCCGACTGCGCCCCTCCTACTTCCCGTTCACCGAGCCGTCCGCCGAGTTCGACATGACCACCGCCACCGGCGAGTGGGTCGAGCTGGGAGGCTGCGGGATGGTCAATCCCAACGTGCTGGCGCACTGCGGCCTCGACCCCGAGGAGTGGTCGGGCTTCGCATTCGGGTTCGGCATCGAGCGGATGGCGATGCAACGCCACGGCCTCGACGACATCCGCGAGTTCGTCACCAACGACATCCGGTTCCTCTCGCAGTTCTAGTCTTGACTGCCTCGGCCACCTACGGGTCAGGCTCGCTCCCTCGTGCATCGGGAGCTGCTTCCCCTGCGGTACCTCGGCCCTGAACGTCGTGATCGAAAGGTCCCAATGAAGGTCACTCACACTTGGCTCGCGGAGTTCGTCCCCGGGCTTCTCGATCACCCCGTCGGCGGCGACCCCGACGCGCTCGGCGACGTCATGAGTGCCATCGGCCTGTGCTGTGAGGAGGTGGTCAAGGTCGGTGCGGGGCTCGACGGCATCGCCGTCGCCGAGGTCCTCGAACTCGCGCCACACCCCAACGCCGACAAGATCCAGCTCGTGCAGGTTCGGGTCGACCCCGACGGTGAGCCGCTGCAGGTTTGCTGCGGCGCGTTCAACATGTCGGTCGGTGACAAGGTGCCGTTGGCGACGATCGGCACGACGATGCCGAACGGCATGGAGATCGCCCGTCGCAAGCTGCGCGGCGAGTGGTCCAACGGGATGTTGTGCGCGGCCGAGGAGATGGGGGTGGCCGAGATGGGCGTCGGTGACGACCACGCCGGCATCCTGATCCTCGACCCGTCGCTCGCCCTCGGCACGCCCATCAAGGAAGCGCTCGGGATCGAGGTCGACGCCGTGTTCGACCTCGACCTCACGCCCAACCGGCCCGACGCGCTGTCGATCATCGGCGTCGCCCGTGACGTCGCCGCCAAACTCGGTCTCGAGTTCGTGCTCCCGGCCATCGACGTGTCGACCTCCGGTGCGCCGGCGGGCGATCTCGCGTCGGTGCGCATCGACGATCCGGACCTGTGTGGACGTTTCACCGTGCGGGTGCTGTCGGGCGTGACGATCGGCTCATCACCGTCGTGGATGCAACAGCGCCTCACCCACTGCGGCATGCGGCCTATCAACTCCGTGGTCGACATCTCCAACTACGTGATGCTGGAGTACGGCCAGCCCAACCACACCTACGACCTCGCCACCGTGCCCAATGGTGCTCTCGCTGTGCGACGGGCGAAGCCGGGGGAGGATTTGGTGACGCTCGACGGCCAGACCCGCACGCTTGAGGAGCGCGACGGTGTGATCGTCAACGGGGCGGACCAGCCAATCGGCATCGCCGGCGTGATGGGCGGCCAGTCCACTGAGATCAGCGACGCCACCGAGTCGGTTCTGCTGGAGCTGGCATGGTGGGACCCAGCCTCGATCTCCTACACATCCAAGCGGCTCGGCCTCCGGTCGGAGGCGTCCTCGCGCTATGAGAAGGGCGCTGACCCCGAGATCGCCGGCCGGGCTGCGTGGCGGCTCGCCCAGCTGCTCGTCGAGCAGGGTGCGACGCTGCATCCGGGCGAGATCGTCGCGGAGGGCAACGTGCCTGCGTCGATCACTGTCGACGTGCGAACGGCGCGGGTGAACGCGCTGTTGGCCACCCGGCTCACAACTGATGAAATCCGGGGCTATCTCGAACCGATCGGCTTCGCGTGTGCCGCGACCAGCGATGTCGACGTGCTCGCCGTCACCATCCCGTCGTGGCGTCCCGACTCGACCGCCGAGATCGACATCGTGGAGGAGGTCGCACGACTTCACGGCTACGAGCGCCTCGGCAAGACGGTCCCCAAATCCGCGACCGGCGGAGGCCTGACTGCCCGCCAGCTCGACATCCGGCGGCTGCGCTCGTTCCTCACGTCGGTCGGCGCGTCGGAGGCGATGCCGATGTCGTTCCTCGCTCCGGGCGACCTCGAAGCGTCGGGCGTGCGAGCCGACGGTGTGACGGTGGCCAATCCTTTGGTTGCCGAGGAGTCGGTGCTGCGCACCTCCCTCCTGTCTGGCTTGGTGAAGACCCTCGGCTACAACGCCGCTCACCGCAACCTCGGGCTCTCGCTGTTCGAGGTCGGACACTGCTTCGCCCAGGCGCCCGACGGCGCGGTACCGCTCGAGTGGGAGGAGGTCGCGGTGGTGCTCGGCGGTCGCGACGTCGTCGCCGCGGTCGAGCTTTCCCTTCGCCTCACGACGTTGATCGGCATCGACGACGTCACGATCCGCAACGAGCCCGTCGGCGGGTTGCACCCGGGGCGTTCGGCGATCGTGGCAGCCGGTGGTGTGGCGATTGGCGTGGTCGGCGAGATCGATCCGGAGGTGTGCCGTCGGCGTGGCGTCGCCGAGCGGGTCGGCTACCTGTCGTTCGTACTCGGTGGCGACGAGGCGTGGCACGGCGATGCCGGCCTGTTGTCGGTGCCGCGTTCGGACGGGGTGTACCGGCCGATCAGTCGATTCCCGAGTTCCGACGTCGACCTGGCGTTCGTCGTCGACGACTCGATCGGTGCCGACGAACTGGCGGCGGTCCTTCGCTCCGCTGGCGGAGAGTTGGTGACAGACGTCGAGTTGTTCGACGTGTTCCGTGGCGACTCGGTGGGTGAGGGGAGGCGCAGCCTCGCCTATCGCCTGCGCATCCAGGCACCTGATCGCACGCTCACCGACACCGAGCTGGGCTCGGTGCGTGACTCGCTCGTCACTGCCGCCGGATCGGTCGGCGGAACGCTACGAGCGTGACGCTAACGAGCGTGACGCCTGAGCCGAACCCTCCCACCATCGAAATGTGCTGCGAGGTGTGCGGTTTCGCGATTGCCTCGCATCACGTTTCGTGGCTTAAGTCATAGTCATGCGCTAGTGTGCATGACTATGCAAGACCACCAGACGTACCGCATCGGCATCATCGGCGCCTCGGGCTTCGCCGGGTCCGAGGTGCTTCGCCTGGCCACCGTGCATCCGGGCTTCGACGTTGTGTGGGCGACCGGCGACTCGCAGGCCGGCACCCCGATCGCCGATCTGTACCCCGCTCTGGCGTCGGCGTATGGCGGCCAGCGATTCGTCGAGTACGACGAGGTGTTGCTCGAGCAGGTCGACGCCGTCGTCCTCGCCCTGCCTCACGGGGCGTCGCAGGCGCTGGTTCCCGACTTGGTCGGGACGGTCCGGTGGATCGTCGACCTCGCGGCGGACTTCCGGCTTCAGGATGCATCGCTGTACGACACCTGGTACGGAGCGCCCCACACGGCGCCCGAGTTGCTCGCGGACTTCGCGTACGGCCTCCCTGAGCTGTACCGCGACCGGATCATCGACGCCCGCTGCGTCGCTGCCCCCGGCTGCTATCCGACGGCCGCGGTGCTCGGGCTCGCGCCACTGGTGACCGCTGGGGTGATCGAGCCTGCGGGGATCATCGTCGACGCTGCGTCGGGCGTGTCGGGGGCGGGCCGGCCGCCCAAGCCCAACACGACGTTTTGCACCGTCGACGAGGACTTCACCGCGTACGGGCTTCTCGATCACCGCCACACCCCGGAGATGGAGGCGCACACGGGGGGCACAGTTCTCTTCACGCCGCACCTCGCCCCGATGAGTCGGGGCATCCTCGCCACCTGCTACGGGCGGCCGGCACGCAGCGGGCTCTCGACGGCGTCGGTGCTCGACACCTTGCACGATGCCTATGCGAGCGAGCCGTTCGTGGTGGTTTCCGATCGGGTGCCGTCAACCAAGGCGACGCAGGGCTCCAACTGCGCCCACCTGTCCGCACGCTATGACGAGCGCACCGGCACGGTCATCGTGCTGAGCGCGATCGACAACCTCGTCAAGGGGACCGCCGGCCAGGCCATCCAGTGCCTCAACCTGATGACCGGCCTTCCGGAGACCACAGGACTCCCGCTCGTCGGCCTCACCCCGTAAGGGCCCCAAAACCGGTTCTGTCCCGCGGCTCTACAGGAAATCCTGTAGAGCCGCGGGACAGAACGGGCGGGAAGTCGGGGTATCGAGCGGGCTCGGCTCAGCCCTGGGGGATGACGGCCTCGGCCTCGATCTCGATCTTCACCTGCTTGCCGACGACGACGCCGCCGGTTTCGAGGGCGGCGTTCCAGCTCAGGCCGAAGTCCTCACGGTTGATCTCGCTGGTGGCGCTGAAGCCGACACGGAGGTTGTTGTAGGGGTCGATGAGCGCACCCTCGAACTCCACGGCGAGCGTTACCTGCTTGGTGACGCCGTTGATGGTGAGGTCGCCGTCGACGTCCCACTTCGAGCCATGGGCCCGAACGGCGGTCGAGGCGAAGGCCATGGCCTTGTTGGCCTCGGTGTTGAAGAAGTCGGCCGAGCGGAGGTGTCCGTCACGGTTCGCGTCGTTGGTGTTGATCGAGTCGAGCTCCACGGTCACGTTCACCGAGGACTGCGTCGGGTCTTCGGCGATTTCGACGGTGCCGTCGAAGCGGTCGAACTGGCCCCGAACCTTGGACACCATCATGTGGCGGACCGTGAAGCCGACGTGGGTGTGGCTGACGTCGATCGCGTAGGTGCCCGGAAGTGGCAGCTCTGCGCCGTCGACGGTGCGGGTGGTGGATGTGGTGTCGGAGACGATGCTCATGGCAGTGCCTTTCGGTGGATGTGTTCTTGTGAGTGTAACTATATTAGATAGAAAGCTTTCAAGCGAAAGAATATTCGGGTATCCTCGATTTCATGGATACTGAACTGATGTCGACCCATCCTGAGGCCTCGGCGACACCGGTGGACCCGCTCGATGACCCCGTTCTCACCACGATGGGTCTGCTCTTCGAGGCGGCGGCCGGAGCGCACACGCTGCTCGGGACGACCCTCGTTTCGGATAGCGGCCTTACCGACCAGTTGTTCGAGCCACTCCTTCGCCTGGCCCGGAGCAACGGTGGGCGACTGCGGATGACGGACCTGGCGGCGCAATGCCGCTACAGCGCCAGTGCCGTCACGCGTGTCTCTGATCGACTCGAGGCTCTCGGGTTCGCGACGCGGGAGTCATGTCCGTCCGACCGGCGGGTAGTCCACCTCGCCATCACCGAGACGGGCCGCCGTGCCGTGGCCGAGGCGATGCCGCCGCACGTGCGCATGATAGACGAGCGGATCTTCGCCAACGTCGACGCCGACGAACGTCGGGAACTCGACCGCCTGCTGCGCAAGGTCCGTGACGCCGTACACCCCTGCGCTGCGGCCGTCACCCCCGAAATGGGTGCTCCCGCGGGCCGCTGACTCCCCAGCTCGTTCTGTCCTGCGAGAGCACCACCCGGGTGGTGCTCTCGCAGGACAGAACGAGTGGGGCACCTAGGCTGACGAGGTGTCCGACGAACTCCCGACCCACGTTCCCGCCGGCTTCCGTGTTTGCACCGCCAACCTGGGGGTGAAAGACGACACCACTGACTTCTGTCTCGTCGTGGCGGACGGGCCTGCTGTGACGTCGGCCGGCGTCCACACCCAATCGCGGTTTGCGGGCCCGAGCGTGGCCCTCAGCCGAGCGGCTGCCGCAAGCGGCGATGCGCGGGCCGTCGTCGTCGTCTCCAAGAACGCGAACGTCGCCAACGGACCCGACGGCCTTGCCGATGCGGCCGAGCTTCAAGCACTCGCATCCGAGTTGGCGGGAGTCGCTCCCGCAACGGTGGCGGTCGCGTCCACAGGAGTCATCGGGCGCCGGTATCCGATCGAGCGGATGCGCACGGCGATCGGAGCGCTCACGCCGCCCGAACCGGCCGATGCAGCGGGATTCGCCGCTGCGGCCGAGGCGATCATGACCACCGACACCCACCGGAAGTGCGTGAGTGCGTTGATCGAGGGGAGTGACGCCTCGATCGTCGGCATCGCCAAAGGCGTCGGGATGATCGAACCGAACATGGCGACCCTGCTCACCTACTTCTTTACCGATGCCGAGATCCCCCCCTCCGAACTCGACTCGACGTTCCGCAGCGTGATGGCGACGACGTTCAACGCCCTGTCGATCGACAGCGACACATCCACCAGCGACACCGCGGTGATCCTCGCCAACGGGCTCGCAGGCCCGGTCGACCGAGACGCGTTCGAGACGGCACTCCACGATGTCGCACTCCGGCTCGTCCTCATGATCGCGGCAGACGGCGAGGGCGCGTCCAAGGTCATCGAAGTGAGGGTCACCGGCGCCCGTGACGACGCGCAGGCCAAGCTGGTCGCGAAGTCGATCGTGAACTCGCCTCTGGTGAAGACCGCGGTGCACGGATCCGACCCGAACTGGGGTCGCATCGTCATGGCGATCGGCAAATGCGACGACCAGACCGACGTCGATCCCGAAGCGGTGAGCGTCGCCATCGGCGGCGTCGAGATGTACCCCGCCGAAGCCAACCTCGCCGCCGCACAGGAGCACATGGGCGGAGACCACGTCGTGCTCTCCGCCGATCTGGGGATCGCCCAGGGTGCCTTCACCGCCTACGGTTGCGACCTCACCGACGGCTACATCCGGATCAACGCGGACTACACGACATGAACGAGCCAGCACACGACCATGCCGCCGACGTCGACGTCCTCCTGCAGGCGTTGCCGTACATCCAACGGTTCGCCGGCGCGACTGTCGTCGTGAAGTTCGGCGGGAACGCCATGAGCTCCCCTGAGCTGTTCGAGCAGTTCGCTCAGGACATCGTGATGATGCACTCGGTGGGGATGCACCCAGTCGTTGTCCACGGTGGCGGCCCCCAGATCGGCCACTGGTTGCGCAGGATGGGCAAGGACTCCGAGTTCGTCGATGGCCATCGGGTGACCGACGCCGAGACGCTCGAAGTGGTGCAGATGGTGCTGATCGGCAAGGTCAACAGCGACATCGTTTCGGCGCTGAACGTGCACGGTCCGGTGGCCGTCGGCCTGTCGGGTCAGGACGCTGGGCTGATCGAAGCCGCCGAGCGCGACCCCTCGCTCGGTTTCGTCGGCGACGTCACCGGCGTCAATCCGTCGATCATCACCCGGCTGTTGTCGATGGATCTGGTTCCGGTCGTGTCAACGGTGGGCAGCGACTCCGACGGCCAGGCCTACAACATCAACGCCGATGCCGTGGCGGGGGCGATCGCCGAGGCGCTCGACGCGCAGAAGCTCATCTTCCTCACCGACGTTGCCGGGCTGTTGCGCGACGTCGCGGACCCGACCACGCTGATCCAGCGCGTCTCGACATCGGAGGCAGCGGAGCTGATCGCCGACGGCACGATCGGTGGCGGGATGATCCCCAAGATCGAGGGTTGCCTTCAGGCCATCAACCGGGGGGTGTCGGAGGTCCACCTCATCGACGGGCGGGTGCCACACGCCCTCCTGCTGGAGCTGTTCACCGACGCCGGCGTCGGCACGATGGTGACCCTGTAGCCCTCCCCAACCGGTTCTGTTGTACAAAGCGCGCGCTCAGGCGCGCGCTTTGTACAACAGAACCGGTTGGGGAGGGTGGGATTAGCGGCCGAGGCGGCGGCCCTCGTGCACCAGTTCGATCGTGTAGCGACCAACCTCGCCGACCGCGACGTCGGCGCTCTGGCGGGTCTCCCGCGGCGTGAACTCCGCCATGCCGTTGGCCAGGCCCTTCGGTCCGAGCGTGATACGGAAGGGGATGCCGACAAGTTCGGCGTCCGCGAACTTCACGCCCGGGCGCTCGTCTCGATCGTCGAGCAGCACGTCGATGCCCTCGGAGCGAAGTTCGTCGTAGAGCGACTCGGCGATTCGCATCGACTCGGCGTCGTCGACCTTCACGACGGTGATGACCGCCTCGTAGGGGGCGATCGTCACCGGCAGGACCATGCCCTTCTCGTCGTGATGGCTCTCGATCACCGCGGCGAGGTTGCGGCCGATGCCGATGCCGTAGCACCCCATGATGAGGGGCTTGAGCACGCCGTCGGCGTCGAGCACCGACGCGCCGAGGGCGTCGGAGTACTTGGTGCCGAGCTTGAAGATGTGGCCCACCTCGATGCACTTGGCGATGTCGAGCTTGGCCCCGCAGTTGATGCACGGCTCACCCTTGGTGACCTCGCGCAGGTCGGTCCACTGCGCCACGTGAAGGTCGCGGTCGACCGACACGCCGCGCCAGTGCCAGCCGTCCTCGTTGGCGCCGGTGGTCATGTGGTAGCGGCCGCGCAGCGCCTCATCGGCGATCACCCGGAGGTGCGACACGTTCACGGCTCCGAGGCTGCCGGGCTTGGCGCCGAGGGCCGCCACCGTCTCGGCTTCCTCGGCGGGTCGGATGTCGATCGCTCCGGTGGCGTCCTGGAGCTTTTGGAGGTTGAGCTGATGGTCGCCGCGAAGGCACACCAGCGTCACGGTGCCGTCGAGAACCATCACCAGCGTCTTGATCTGGTGGATCGCGCCCGCTCCGCCCTCGAACTTGGCGAGTGCGGCGATGGTGACGATGCCGGGTGTCGCGAACCGCTCGAGTTCGTCGGGGCCGTCCTTCGGGGCGACGTCGGGCAGCGCGGAGGTGGCGCGCTCGACGTTGGCGCGGTAGTCGCAGTTCGGGCACATCGCGACGTCGTCCTCCCCGGCGGGGGACGGCACCATGAACTCGAGGCTGGAGCCTCCGCCCATCGCCCCCGATGACGCGACGACGGGGAACGCCGGCAGGCCGAGGCGGGCGAAGATCCGGACGTAGGCGTCGTGGTGCTTCTGGAAGGAGAGGTCGAGCCCGGCATCGTCGATGTCGAAGCTGTATGAGTCCTTCATGTCGAACTCGCGCACCCGCAGGAGGCCGGCCTTGGGGCGCGGTTCGTCGCGGAACTTCGTCTGGACCTGGTACCACATCTGCGGGAGTTGCTTGTAGGAACCAAGTTCCTTCGACAGGAGCGTGAACACCTCCTCATGCGTCATGCCGAGGGCGAGGTCGGCGCCCTTGCGGTCGACGAGGCGGAACATCTCCTGGCCCATCGTCTCCCATCGCCCGCTCTGCTGCCACAGCGATGCCGGGTGCATCGCCGGGTGGACGAACTCCTGGGCGCCGATCGCGTCCATCTCCTGCCGGACGATGTTGGCCACCTTGGTGTGGCTGCGGAGGCCGAGGGGGAGGAGTGAGTAGTGCCCGGCGTGCAGCTGGCGGATGTAGCCGGCGCGCACGAGCAGTTGGTGGCTGACGGCTTCGGCGTCGCCGGGGGTGTCGCGGAGCGTCGGGATGAACAGGGTGGACCAGCGCATGGGTGGCAACGCTAGTGGCGAGCGGGGTGGAGTTCGGATCTCATGATCATGCGTAATCCTGCATGTTCATGCATCGAGGTGGCTATCATCGGCGGATGGCCGAACCGACCTCAGCGCTCATGTCCACCTACGCACCGCCGGCGGTCAGGTTCGTGCGTGGTGAAGGATCGTGGCTGTTCGACGACACCGACAAGCGCTACCTCGACCTGCTGAGCGGCCTGGCCGTCACGTCCCTCGGCCACGCCCACCCCGAGGTCGCTGCTGCGATCTGTGCCCAGTCCTCGCGGTTGCTGCACGTCTCGAACCTGTTCGGCAACGAGCACAACGAGGCGCTGGCGAGTGAGTTGGATCAGCTGCTCGGCGGTTCGGCGGGCCAACCACTCGGGCGAGTCTTCTTCTCCAACTCCGGCGCCGAGGCCAACGAGTGCGCCATCAAGCTGGCTCGAAAGTTCGGCGGCCGTGGGCGGCACGTCGTCGTGAGCGCCTACGGCTCCTTCCACGGCCGTACGCTCGCGACGTTGCATGCCACCGGCCAACCCCAGAAGCACGAGGCGTTTCAGCCCTTGCCGGAAGGCTTTCGCCACGCCGCGTTCAACGATCTCGCTGCGTTGGCGGAGGCCGTCGACGGCGGCGTCGCGGCCGTTCTCCTGGAGGTCGTGCAGGGCGAAGGTGGCGTGAATCCCGTCGATCGGGAGTACCTGCAGGGGGTCGCTGCGCTGTGCAAGGAGCGTGGCGCACTGTTGATGCTGGACGAGGTGCAGACCGGCCTCGGTCGCTGTGGGGAGTGGTTCGCTCATCAGGCTTACGGCATCGAGCCCGACGTGGTGACGATGGCCAAGGCGCTCGGCAACGGCATGCCGATCGGTGCGTGCTGGGCGCGGGCAGAGGTGGCAGCGGCATTTGAGCCCGGCGATCATGCGACCACCTACGGCGGGCAGCCGCTGGCGGCCGCGGCGGCGCGCAAGGTCGTCGAAGTGATGAAGCGCGAGGACGTGCCCGCTCGGGCGAACGCCGCGGGCGCGGCGATCACCGAGGGGTTGACCGGTCGGCCCGGCATCGCCTCCGTGAGAGGAATGGGGTTGCTGCTCGCCGTCGAGCTCGACGGTGTCCCTGCCGCGGACGTCGCCCGGTTGCTACTCGAACGTGGTGTGGTGGTTAATGCCGTCAGCCCGACGGCGTTGCGTCTCGCCCCGAGTCTCCTGATCTCAGATGACGAGGTGAAGCTCGCGGTCGCATCGATCGTCGGCGCAATCGCTGATGAGCTGGCGAACTGACTACATGTTCATGCATATTCGTGCATGAACATGCGAGCCAGCTGCTAGGGTTCCGGCATGGCCAGGCACTTCCTCGAGATCGACGATCTCACCCCAGACGAGCTGACGGCCGTGCTCGATCTTGCCGAAGCCCCGGACCTGGCGCTGTCGTTGCACCGTCGCGGGGTCGCACTCCTCTTCGAGAAGCCGTCCGCCCGCACGCGCAACTCCATGGAGGTCGCGACGGTCGAGCTCGGTGGCCACCCGGTCTATGTACGCCCCGAGGAGGTTGGCCTCGACACGCGCGAGTCGGTCGAGGACGTCACCCGGACGCTGATGGGGTACCACGCTGTGATCGCCGCCCGGGTGTTCGAGCACGCCAAGCTCGAACGCATGGCCTCGGTGTCGACAGTGCCCGTCGTCAACCTGCTCAGCGACGATGCGCACCCTATCCAGGTTCTTGCCGACCTCCTGACGATTCGCCAGGAGCTGGGCCGGCTCGACGGCGTGACTGTCGCGTACATCGGCGACGCCAACAACGTGGCCCGGTCGCTGGCGATCGCGTTGGCGATGAGCGGCGGAACGCTCCGAGTCGCACACCCCGACGGCTATTCGTTCAACGAGGCAGCGTTCGCGAAGCTCGACGCTGCTGGCGTCGCTGTCGAGATGGGCGCCGATCCACACGCCGCCGCCAAGGGTGCTGATGTCGTCTACACCGACGCCTGGTACTCGATGGGCCAGGAGGCGGAGATGGAGCAGCGCCGCCGCGATTTCGCCGGCTTCGGGGTCGACGCCTCGGTGATGGCCGAAGCCTCGCCGGACGCGATCTTCCTGCACTGCCTCCCTGCACACCGAGGTGACGAGGCGTCCGACGACGTGCTCGACGGTCCGCAATCCCGAATCTGGCCCCAGGCACACAACCGCCTGCACTCGTCCCGAGGCCTGCTGGCGTTCCTCACCGGAGTCGCGTGGTGAGCGCCCGCATCTCCAAGACGGCGCGCCAGCACCGCATCACCAAGTTGCTCGAGGACAACCAGGTCACCAACCAGTCACAGCTCGTCGAGTTGCTCGCCGCCGACGGCGTCGAGGTCAACCAGGCGACGGTCAGCCGCGACCTCGAGGAGCTGTCAGCGGTCAAGGTGAGGGTCCCAGGCGGCGAAACCGCCTACGCCATCCCCGAGCTGCCGTTCGACCAGGTCAGCACCGACGACCACCTCCGTCGCGTGCTCGGCGACTGGGTTGCTGGCATCGACCGCTCCGGCGACCTCGTCGTTCTCCGCACGCCCCCGGGCTGCGCCCATGTGGTCGCGTCGGCCATCGACAGGTCTGGCGCTCCCGACATCATCGGCACGGTTGCCGGCGACGACACCCTGCTGGTGATCGCCGCGCACGGCGCCGGCGCAACCGTCGAATCCACCATCGCCGACCTCGCGAACCTCGCGTAGTCCCCGTTGTTCCACTCGGAAGGAAGCACTGTGGCAAAGAAAGTCGTACTCGCGTACTCCGGAGGCCTCGACACGTCCGTCGCTGTTCGATGGATGATCGAGAACCTCGGGTGCGAGGTGATCTGCGTATCCGCGAACGTCGGGCAGGAAGGCACCCTCGAAGGCAACCGTGAGAAGGCGCTCGGCGCCGGGGCGAGCGAGTACATCGAACTCGACCTCCGCGAGGAGTTCGCCCGGGACTACCTCGCTCCAATCATCAAGGCGAACGCCCTCTACGAGGGCAAGTACCCGCTGGTGTCGGCGTTGTCGCGCCCGCTGATCGTGAAGCACCAGGTCGAGGTGGCCCGCCGGTTCGGCGCGGACGGCATCGCCCACGGCTGCACTGGTAAGGGCAACGACCAGGTGCGCTTCGAGGTTTCGTCGATGGCGCTCGCTCCAGACCTGGAGCTGGTGGCGCCGGTGCGCAACTGGGGCTTCACCCGCGAGGACTCCATCGCCTACGCAGCGCAGCACAACATCCCGATCCGCGCGACCAAGGAGAAGATGTACTCGATCGACGACAACCTCTGGGGCCGTGCGATCGAGTGCGGCGAGATGGAGGACCCGTGGGCCGAACCGCCCGAAGGTGTGTGGGAGCTCACGAAGCCGACGGCCACCGAGCGGCGTGAGGTCACGATCGCCTTCGAGCAGGGCGTCCCGGTCGCTGTCGACGGCGTGTCGATGCCGTTGCACGAGATCGTCGTCCATCTCAACGGCGTCGTCGGCGCCTACGGCTGGGGCCGGCTCGACATGGTCGAGAACCGCCGTGTCGGCATCAAGAGCCGCGAGACCTACGAGGCCCCCGGCGGTCTGGCGCTCATGCTGGCCCATGCCGACCTCGAGTCGATCACCATCGAGCGCGACCTTGGTCGCGAGAAGATGCGTCTCGAACATCGCTACGCTGAGCTCGTCTACGACGGGCTGTGGTTCAGCCCTCTCAAGCAGGCGCTCGACGCGTTCATCGAGTCGAGCCAGCAGTTCGTGACCGGCGAGGTTCGCCTGGCGCTTGCTCCGGGCCAGTGCTTCGTGGTGGGGCGCAAGGCACCCAAGTCGCTCTACGACTACGGCCTCGCCACCTACGACGCCGCTGACCGCTTCCGTCACGCCGATTCGGAGGGCTTCGTTCAGCTCTGGGGCCTGAGCGTGAAGACGTGGTCGTCCATCCAGGGAACCGGCTCCGCATAGCGAAATCCCCTCGCCATGGGGTTTTGTTCGGCCAACGTACGCATATCTGTGTACGTTGGCCGAACAAAACCCCGGTGGCGCAGTGGCGGCGGTGGCGCGCTGATCAGGTCGGGTCGGCGGCGGGGACGTCGATCGGTGCCAACTCGTTGGCGAGCGTCGTGTTGACGAACGCTGTTCGGGCCTCGTTGAGGAGCAGACTCGGGTCGTCGTAGCGGGTGCTGAAGTGGTTGAGGACCAAATGGCCCACACCGGCTTGGTTCGCCACCCACGTCGCGTCCGCCGGCGTCGAGTGCTTCCACCGCTCGGCGAGATCCTGGTCGGCGTTCGCGTAGGTGCATTCGTGGACGAGCAGGTCCGCATCGAACGCCAGCGAGACCGACGCATCACACCGCGCGGTGTCACCCAGCACGGTGACCGCCAGGCCCCGGCGTTGCGGCCCGATCACCTGCGCGGGCCGCACCTCGCCCAGCGATCCGATCACCGACTCTCCACGCTGCAGGCGGCCCAGGTCGGGGCCGTTCGTCACTCCCGCCCGTCGGGCTGCGTCGATGTCGATGTGGCCCGGTCGGTCCGGTTCGACGATCCGGTATCCGAACGCCGGCACCCGGTGGCGCAACGCCAACGCGTACACCGCGAACCCGTCGACGTCGGCCACGTGCAGTGGCTCGCCTGCAACGCCGTCGAGTGAGTCGTCGACGAGTTCGGTCAGGGTCATAGGAAAGTCGATGCCGAGGATCGGCAGATCACACATGACGTCGAGCCAGCGACCGATTCCGTCCACCCCGACGATCTGGAGGGGAGCGGTCCGCCCTTCCATTCCGAGCGTGCCCAGCAACCCTGGCAGGCCGAGGACGTGATCGCCGTGAAGGTGCGTAATCAGGATCGCCGCGAGCCTCGACGGCTTGAGCGGGCTGCGCATGATCTGCTGTTGGGTGCCCTCGCCGCAGTCGATCAGAATCCATGAGCGTCCGAGGTCGACCGCCAGCCCACTCACATGACGTGCCACGGTCGGCCGGCCCGACGACGTCCCCAGTGGAATCACTCGCATTTGTCAAACCTACTCACCACTAGTTTGGAACCCGATGTCCGACTCACACGACGCACAACCCCTGTGGCACGGGCGCTTCGCCGAAGGTCCGGCCGAGGAGCTGTGGGAGTACACCCTCAGCCTCCCGTTCGACCAGCGGCTGGCGCGCTTCGACATTCGCGGCTGTCGGGCCCACGTGGCCGGGCTCGGAGTCGCCGGGATCCTCTCACCGGGCGACGTCGAAGCCGTTGAGGCCGCCCTCGACACGACCGAAGCGGAGTTGGCGTCGGGAGAGTTCGCGTTCGTCGACACCGACGAGGACATCCACACCGCGATCGAGCGGCGGGTCACCGAGCTTGCCGGTGACGCCGGTGCGCGACTCCACACCGGGCGCAGTCGCAACGACCAGGTCGCCACGGCATTCCGCCTGTTCTGCAAGGAGGCGGTCGCCACGATTGCCGAGCGGGTGGTTGGCCTCCAGGAGGTCCTCGTGCGCCGGGCCACCGAGGCCGGCGATGCCTACCTCCCGGGCTACACCCACCTCCAGCAGGCGCAGCCCGTGCTGTTGCGACACCACCTGCTCGCTCATTTCTGGGCGTTCAGCCGCGACCTCGATCGCCTCGCCGACGCTCATCGCCGGCTCGACGTGTCGCCGCTCGGTGCCGGCGCGCTCGCCGGCAGCAGCCTGCCGCTCGACCCCGTCGCCAACGCTGAGCGGCTCGGTTTCGCGTCGGCGTTCGCCAACTCTCTCGACGTCGTCAGCGACCGCGACTTCGCCGCCGAGATCCTGTTCGACTTCACCATGATCGCGATCCACCTCAGCCGGATCGGCGAGGAGATCGTGATTTGGTCCACCGAGGAGTTCGGATTCGTCCGTCTCTCCGACGCCTACTCCACCGGCTCCTCGATGCTCCCGCAGAAGAAGAACCCCGACATCGCCGAGCTGGCGCGGGGCAAGGCGGGCCGAGTGATCGGCAACCTCACGGGCCTTCTGGCCACGTTGAAGGCGTTGCCGCTCGCCTACAACCGCGATCTCCAGGAGGACAAGGAGCCGCTGTTCGACACATTCGACCAGGTCCGGCGCGGTCTCGGCGCCGTGGCGGGCATGCTCGACACGATCACGTTCCGCACCGATCGGATGGCGGCCTCTGCCGACAGCCCGTACGCCGCGGCGACAGACCTCGCCGAGTACCTCGTTCGGAAAGGGACACCCTTCCGCGACGCCCACGCCATCGT
The DNA here is from genome assembly GCA_019694615.1 of Microthrixaceae bacterium. Taxonomy (GTDB): domain Bacteria; phylum Actinomycetota; class Acidimicrobiia; order Acidimicrobiales; family Microtrichaceae; genus SSF14. The sequence continues at coordinate 19,919 of JAIBBP010000129.1, forward strand.
CGGCGCGATCGTCCGGCGGTCGCTCGACGAGGGTCTCGAGCTCGCCCCACTGGTGGAGGCCGAGACGCGCCTCGGTGCGGAGGCGGCCGCGCTCCTGCAACCCGGAGTGCCGGTCACGATGCGCACGACCGCCGGCGGCGCCGGGCCCGGCCCGGTCGAAACGCAGCTCGCAGCGGCGAGGACCCAGCTCGAAACCGATCGCAGCACCGCCGCGTCGTTGTCCCGTTGAGGCGGGTACCGCGATCCCTGCTGGCTCAGCATTCCGCAGTCGTTGCGCCGCTCCTGTTGGGCAAGGTGCTCCTCGTCGACCACGGCGACGGTGACCGCCGGTGGGGCCGAATCTGCGAGGTCGAGGCGTACGGCGGCCTCGACGACCCGGCGTCGCACGCCGCCCGCGGACTGACACCTCGCAACGAGCCGATGTTCCGTCGGGCGGGGACCATCTACGTGTACTTCACCTACGGCATGCACTGGTGCGCCAACATCGTCACCGGGGCGGTCGGTGATCCGTTGGCCGTGCTGCTGCGCGCCGTCGAGCCGCTCGGTGGCCTCGACCAGATCCGCGCTGCCCGACCGCGAGCCCGACGCGACGCCGACCTCACAAACGGTCCCGCAAAGCTCTGCCAGGCCCTCGGCATCGGCGAGTGGGCGAACGGCACGGAGCTCGGGCCGCGGCGGGTCGGTTCGAGCGTGCAGCTGCTCGACGACGGCACACCGCCTCCGGCCAAGCCCGTCGTGGGACCTCGCGTCGGCATCTCCGTCGCTCAGGATGTCCCGTGGCGGTTCCGGACGCCGTGATGCCGGTCATGATGTCGCTATGACCGCGCTACTGGCTGCCGGCGATCCACAGCTCGTGAGGTCGAACGACGTCGCCGCTGCGCTGGCGTCGGTGGCGGCCGTTTCCTCCGGCGACGACGCGCTCGAACGCGACCGCATCCTGATGGCGCATCTCATCGAGGACCGCGCGGAGGCCGCCGACCGCACCACCCGCCCCGGTCATTTGACCGGCTCGGCATTCGTCGTCGACGCGGCGGGGGAGCGGGCGTTGCTGCTGTTCCACACCAAGCTTCAGCGCTGGCTGCAGCCTGGAGGCCATGCCGACGGCGACATGAACCTGGCGGCGGTGGCGTTGCGCGAGGCCACCGAGGAGTCGGGCATCGAGGGCCTCCTTGTGTGGCCCGACCCGATCGATCTCGACATCCACCGTGTCGCCCCTCCGAACGAGGATGCACACCTTCACCTCGACGTCCGATACCTCGTCGTGGCACCACCGGGCGCACAGCCGGTCGGTAACGAGGAGAGTCAGGCGCTCCGTTGGGTCACGCAAAGCGAGTTGGCAGGGTACGGCGTTGATCCGGGGCTGCTCCGCCTCTCCGGCCGAGCCTTCAGCCTCGCTCGATCACTCCATCCCTAGCCCACCCCGAACCCGTTCTGTTGTACAAAGCGCGCGCCCACGCGCGCGCTTCGTACAACAGAACCGGTTGGGGGCGGGAGCGATCGGGCTACACGTCGCCGGGGGTGCCGCAGGACTCCATCTTGTTGGTGTCGGCGAACCCGTTGAGCGACTTGGAGATCTGCGTGTTCGACTTCGTCGACTCGAAGAACTCTTCCTTGGCACCGTTCTCGTCGAGGCGTCGGGCGAAGTCCAGGCGATCGTCGAGGTGAACGCCCCAGTCGTCGATCCACATGTTGATCCACTTGGCGTCGGCAGTGTCGGGGACGACGGCGCGGAGGTCGTCAAGCATCGTCTGCAACCGGGCGGTGGTGGCCCGGATCACGTCTGCACGCTCGGCGGGGCTCTTCGCCTCGTACGCGGGCGGGAACGCGTCAACATCGGCTCGGGCCGCAGCGCAGATCGGCTCGGCGGCAGTCGGAAACGTGCGGTCTTCGAGGTAGCCGGCGAGCTGGGGATCGCCGACGGCCCCGTAGATGACGGCTCCCACCCAGAGCAGCGTGGAGGCGAGCGCCGCAACGACGATGACCCGCGTTCCCCAAAGCCTCGTCGATGGTGAGAAGCGCGAAGGTCCGCTGTACAGGTCCGCCGGCCGCACCAGCGGGCCTTCCGGATGGGTCGCGGACTCGGTGCTGTCGCGGTCGGCGGTCTTGGGCATGGCGGGATCCCGGCTCGTTCGTTTGGTGTCCGGCGGGTGGGCGGGGCCGGTCACGGCTGGATGGTGATGACCAGCTTGCCATCCGGCGACACCGTGCCGACAGCCGGGCTGACCTGCCACACCTGTTGCGGCAGCGGTGCCAGGCCGCTGGGCAGCAGGAACTCAGGTGCTGCGGGCGCGATCTGTTGCTCGACGATGTAGCCGAGCTTCTGCAGCCCGGACAGCGCGTCAGGGAGCGCCATACCGATCACGTCGGGGATCGGCCCTTCAGGCGGCGGGCTTCCCGGAGTGGCTTCGATGATCACCGTGGCGCCCTTGGGAACCGACGACCCCGCGGCGGGGGACTGCCCCATCACCTGGCCGTTGTTGACTCCCGGCGGGTTCGGAACGTCGACCCGCTGCACCACCAGCCCGGCCTTGCGCACCTTGGCAATGGCGTCGTTGACGTTGCCGGTGCCGGCGGACGGCATGGTGACCATAGTTGGCACGACCGCCGACTGGAAGATCGACGTGTTCGGCGCTGGGACCGTTGTGGTCGTGGCGACGGGGCGGGTGCTGAAGTCGAACTCAGCGGGGGGCCGCTCGGCGAGGGCGTCCTTCATGAACATCTGCCACACCGGGGCAGCGGCGGTTGCGCCGGACGAGCCAACCTTTCTCTTCGATGTCTCCGAGTAGCCGGCCCACACCCCGGTGACGAGGTCCGGCGTGTACCCGATGAACCAGGCATCGGTCTCGTTCTGGGTGGTCCCGGTCTTGCCGGCCGCGGGTCGGCCGATTCCCTTTCCGGCAGCGGTGCCACGGGTGAGCACCTCAACCAGCATCTTGGTGATGGCGTCGGCGGACTCCGGTTCGATGACCTTCTCCTGGGCGTGCTGGTGCTGATAGAGCACCGTGCCGTTGGCATCGACGACCTTGGTCACGAGTGCTGCCGGGACATGGAGGCCCCGGTTGGCGAACACGGTGTAGGCCTCGGTCATGTCGAGCACCGTCGAGTCGTTCGCTCCGAGGACGAGTGAGAGGACTCGCTTGAACCCAGTCTTGGCCTTGGGGTCCCACGGCGTGATGTCGACGCCCATCTTTCCGGCGAACTCGGTCGCTCGGTCGACACCGACGCGTTTGTCGGCGATGAGGTTGGCGAAGCAGACGTTCGCCGAGTGGACCATGCACTCGGTGAGGCGCGCCTTGCCGCCGAGGCCGTGCCCGGAGACGCTCCAGTTGGGCTGTCCAGCGACCTTGATCACCGCTGAACTGGGGGACGAGAAGGTCGCGTCGGGCTTGATGCCGCTGGCCAGTGCCGCCGCGAGCACGATGGGCTTGAAGGTCGACCCGGCCTGCCGGCCCTTGCCGACGGCGAGGTTGTACTCGGCGTAGGGGTGGGTCTTGGTGTCGGGGTCGAAGTAGTCGTACCCGCCGACCATCGCCCGGACGAACCCGGTGCGGGCTTCGATGGCGACGAGACCGATGTCGGGATCCTTGCGGCGGTCCGAGATGGGCCGCGCCTGCTGGGGGTACACCTTGCTGACGTCCGCTTCCGCGAGCCGTTGCATGTTGAGATCGACGGTGGTGTAAATGCGCAGCCCACCGTTGACCAACAGGTTGTTCCGCTCATCCTCGGTCTCCCCGAAGCGCGGGTCGGTTTGGATGAATCGCTTGACCTCGGCGACGAAGTGGGGCGCCTCGTAACGAACCTGGGTCTCCGCTGCGGAGCCCGAACCGAGTGTGATCGGCTCGGCGACTGCGGCGTCGTGTTCCTCTGCTGTGATGTAACCGAGAGACCGCATCTTGCCGAGCACGACGTCGCGCCGGTCGCGAGCGCGGCTGAGGTTCGCGTCCTTGGTCGGGTCGAACCGTGCAGGCGACTGGATGATCCCGGCGAGCAGCGCCGCCTCGGCAATCGAGACCGTCTGGATCGGGTGGCCGAAGTAGCTCCGTGATGCCTGCTGTACGCCGTAGGAGCGGTTCCCGAACCAGATCGCGTTCAGGTACTGCTCGAGGATGAACTGTTTGGTGTGGGTTCGCTCGAGCTGGAGGGCAAGGCTTGCCTCCTGGACCTTGCGCTCGATGCTCTGCTCGGGGCTGAGGAGCGCGTTCTTGACGTACTGCTGGGTGATCGTCGATCCGCCCTGCGCGACCTCGCCGGCGGCGGATGTCTTGCCGGCCGCGCGCAGAATGGCTTTGGGGTCCACTCCGTTGTGCTCCCAGAAGCGCTCGTCCTCGATGGCGACGACGGCGTTCTGCATGATGCGCGGGATCTGATCGAGGGGGAGCGACTCCCGACGCTCCTCGGCCGCGATCTCGGTGATGAGCGAGCCGTCGGAGGCGTAGATCCGGGTTCGCTCACCGCTGGCCGCAGCGTTGATGGTGGGTAGATGACGGGCGCGGAATCCGCAGGACACCGCGACGAGGCAGCACGCCAACGCCATGGCCAGCGGTGCAGAGCCCCGTCGACGGACGGCAGCGCTTTGAGGGTGAGGGGGCATCGCCGCACATTCTTGTGGCGCCAAGCCCGCAGCGGGTGGCATGCACGGCGTAGGTCCGATCCCCGCAGCACATCGACTTGCACGGCCTCGTGATCGTCGCGCTACAGTGAGCCCAGCGACACGCTCTCCTCTGGACATCATGCCGGTCGGAGGTCGCGTCGGGTAGTCGGAGTCGAGGCTCACCAGAGCCGACGCTCACGCCAGCTTCCCCGGGTCTCACCCTTCGGCGAGAAAATCTCCGGAATGAAGTTGACACGACTTGGAGGCACCACTATCGTGCCTCTTCGCCTCGGGGCGCCGCTTCATGCGGTCCGGCGTCGGGGCCAAACAGAACCAACGACGCTAAGGCGACGAGTTCTGGTGGAGTCAGCGGAGGACAGCTCTGCGACGCGCTCCTTGACAACGGAAGAGAGGACGCACAAAAGCTAGTGCGGGCGTTCGATGTGAATGGAGCTTCGCTCCGGAGTTCAGCTCTGCTGAGCGACGGTTTGGAGCGCACCTCGAACGACCCTCAATTTCATTTGATGCATAATTCGGATTGAAACGTCGGCCTCGTGCCGGCGAGTCAGTTAACGAACTGTGCCAGTCGGAACTCGGTTCGCCAGAACCGAACCGGCTCTCCGATCTTCGACGCCCTCGACATCACTTGGCTTGCCAAGTCGTCGTGGGCTTCTTTGATCTCGATGGAGAGTTTGATCCTGGCTCAGGACGAACGCTGGCGGCGTGCCTAACACATGCAAGTCGAACGGGGTCCAAGGAGTGCTTGCACTCCTGAAGACCTAGTGGCGAACGGGTGAGTAACACGTGAGAAACCTGCCCCAGACTCTGGGATAACCCAAGGAAACTTGAGCTAATACCGGATATTCTCCTTTGGTCGCATGGCCAGTTGAGGAAAGTTTTTCGGTCTGGGAGGGTCTCGCGGCCTATCAGCTAGTTGGCGGGGTAACGGCCCACCAAGGCTACGACGGGTAGCTGGTTTGAGAGAACGATCAGCCACACTGGAACTGAGACACGGTCCAGACTCCTACGGGAGGCAGCAGTGGGGAATCTTGCGCAATGGGCGAAAGCCTGACGCAGCAACGCCGCGTGCGGGATGAAGGCCTTCGGGTTGTAAACCGCTTTCAGCAGGGACGAAAATGACGGTACCTGCAGAAGAAGCTCCGGCTAACTACGTGCCAGCAGCCGCGGTAATACGTAGGGAGCAAGCGTTGTCCGGATTTATTGGGCGTAAAGAGCTCGTAGGCGGTTCCGTAAGTCGAGTGTGAAAAATCTGGGCTCAACCCAGTGAAGCACTCGATACTGCGGTGACTAGAGTACGGTAGAGGAGTGTGGAATTTGTGGTGTAGCGGTGAAATGCGCAGATATCACAAGGAACACCAACGGCGAAGGCAGCACTCTGGGCCGGTACTGACGCTGAGGAGCGAAAGCGTGGGGAGCAAACAGGATTAGATACCCTGGTAGTCCACGCCGTAAACGTTGGGCACTAGGTGTGGGGAGGAATCAACCCTTTCCGTGCCGTAGCTAACGCATTAAGTGCCCCGCCTGGGGAGTACGGCCGCAAGGCTAAAACTCAAAGGAATTGACGGGGGCCCGCACAAGCGGCGGAGCATGTTGCTTAATTCGAGGCAACGCGAAGAACCTTACCTGGGTTTGACATGTACCGAAAAGCCATAGAGATATGGTGTCCTTCGGGGCGGTACACAGGTGGTGCATGGCTGTCGTCAGCTCGTGTCGTGAGATGTTGGGTTAAGTCCCGCAACGAGCGCAACCCTTATCCTATGTTGCCAGCGCGTAATGGCGGGGACTCGTAGGAGACTGCCGGGGTCAACTCGGAGGAAGGTGGGGACGACGTCAAGTCATCATGCCCCTTATGTCCAGGGCTGCAAACATGCTACAATGGCTGGTACAACGGGCTGCAAGACCGCGAGGTCAAGCGAATCCCTCAAAGCCGGTCTCAGTTCGGATTGAAGTCTGCAACTCGACTTCATGAAGCTGGAGTCGCTAGTAATCCCGGATCAGCAACGCCGGGGTGAATACGTTCCCGGGCCTTGTACACACCGCCCGTCACACCACGAAAGTTGGCAACACCCGAAGCCAGTGGCCCAACCCTTTTGGGAGGGAGCTGTCGAAGGTGGGGTGAGCGATTGGGGTGAAGTCGTAACAAGGTAGCCGTACCGGAAGGTGCGGCTGGATCACCTCCTTTCTAAGGAGCTACTGCTGACAAACGTCAGCCAGTTCCCAGTTGATGCACTAGCTGCGTTCTCTCTTCCGTTGTGAGGGAGTGAAGTCTGCCTTCGGGGCCGGCTCCTCTCTCGCTAACACACCTCCCGGCGTCGCTCGAGCCCAGCTCGTGCGGCGCTGCTGCGTGTGTGCGGTCAGACCCTTGAGAATTTCATAGCGAGCACGAGCATCTTTGTAGAAAGAAATCCAAAGCTACAAAGGGCCAACGGTGGATGCCTTGGCGTCTACTACCGATGAAGGACGTGGGAGGCTGCGATAAGCCTCGGGGAGTCGCCGACCAGACTTCGATCCGAGGATGTCCGAATGGGGAAACCCACTACTCGTAATGGGGTAGTACTCCCGCCTGAATGTATAGGGCGGGCAGAGGGAACCGGGTGAATTGAAACATCTCAGTAGCCCGAGGAAAGGAAAGTAACAACGACTCCGTCAGTAGCGGCGAGCGAACGCGGACGAGCCTAAACCTTACTGGTGTAATAGCCCAGCAGCGTTGCCAGTAGGGGGTCGTGGGACCAATCAGAGAGCCGCTGGACTCTCACAGAGTTACCAATGTGCTGCATAGGTGAAGCGTCTGGAAAGTCGCACCACAGGGGGTAATAGTCCCGTAACCGAAATGTATGCACACTCTGGAATGTGCTCCCGAGTAACGCCGGATCCGGGAAAGCCGGCGTGAATCCACGAGGACCACCTCGTAAGGCTAAGTATACGTAGACGACCGATAGTGCACTAGTACCGTGAGGGAAAGGTGAAAAGTACCCCGGGAGGGGAGTGAAATAGTACCTGAAACCGTTGGCCTACAAGCAGTCAAAGCGTCGCCAGAGCTTCGGCTCTGGTCGTGATGGCGTGCCTTTTGAAGAATGAGCCAACGAGTTACGGTATGTGGCGAGGTTAACCCGTGAGGGGTAGCCGGAGCGAAAGCGAGTCTGAATAGGGCGTAGAGTCGCATGCTGTAGACCCGAAGCCAGGTGATCTATCCATGGGCAGTGTGAAGCGGGGGTAAGACTCCGTGGAGGCGCGAACCGACCTCGGTTGAAAACGGGGCGGATGACCTGTGGATAGGGGTGAAAGGCCAAGCAAACCTGGTGATAGCTGGTTCTCCGCGAAATGTATTTAGGTACAGCGTCGCATGTTCATCCATGGAGGTAGAGCACTGAATGGGCTAGGGGGCCCACAAGCTTACTGACCCCAATCAAACTCCGAATGCCATGGATCCAGAGTGCGGCAGTGAGACCCCGGGGGATGAGCTTCGGGGTCGAGAGGGAAACAGCCCAGACCGTCGGCTAAGGTCCCAAAATTCACACTAAGTGGTAAACGATGTGGAGTTGCGTAGACAGCCAGGAGGTTGGCTTAGAAGCAGCCACCCTTAAAAGAGTGCGTAATAGCTCACTGGTCGAGTGATTCTGCGCGGACAATGTAACGGGGCTCAAGTGTGATACCGAAGCCACGGGTTCGTCTTTTGACGAGCGGTAGCGGAGCGTCGATCACGCATCGAAGCGGCAGGGGAACCGGTCGTGGAGTGTGGTCGAGTGAGAATGTTGGCATGAGTAGCGAAAGAGGAGTGAGAAGCTCCTCCGCCGAATATCCAAGGGTTCCTGGGCAAGGCTAATCCTCCCAGGGTAAGTCGGGAGCTAAGGCGAGGCCGAAAGGCGTAGTCGATGCACAACCGGTTGATATTCCGGTACCACCGTGTCCGCGTCCATCCCAATTCCTGGTTGCTAAGGGGCTGTCAGGGGGTTTACCCCCGAAACGAACCGACCCACCTCGAGGCGGGCAGCTGTAGGGGGACGCAGGAAGGTAGGTGAACCCAGGCGATGGTTGTCCTGGGGTAAGCGTGTAGGGAGAGGACCAGGCAAATCCGGGCCTCACATATCCTGAGACGTGATACCGAAGCCGTATGGCTGAAGTCACTGATCCTATGCTGCCAAGAAAAGCCCAGCAGTGAGTTGACACGTGTGCCCGTACCCCAAACCAACTCAGGTGGATAGGTAGAGAATACCAAGGCGATTGGGTGAACTGTGGTTAAGGAACTCGGCAAAATGCATGCGTAACTTCGGGATAAGCATGACCCCATTAGGGTGACGGGACTTGCTCCCTGAGCTCGAAGGGGTGGCACAGAATTGGGGGAAGCGACTGTTTACTAAAAACACAGCAGCGTGCGAAGCCGTAAGGCGCTGTATACGCTGTGACGCCTGCCCGGTGCTGGAAGGTCACGGGGAAGGGTTAGCTCTCGAGCGAAGCTCTGAACCTAAGCCCCAGTAAACGGCGGCCGTAACTATAACGGTCCTAAGGTAGCGAAATTCCTTGTCGGGTAAGTTCCGACCTGCACGAATGGCGTAACGACTTCCCTACTGTCTCAACCACAGACCCAGCGAAATTGAAGTACGAGTAAAGATGCTCGTTAGCTGTAGAAGGACGGAAAGACCCCGTGGACCTTTACTATAGCTTGGTATTGAGTTTTGTTATGCGTTGTGTAGGATAGGTGGGAGGCTAGGAAGCATGCACGCCAGTGTGTGTGGAGCCATCCTTGAAATACCACCCTGCGTATGGCGAGACTCTAACCTAGGACCGTTATCCGGTCCGGGAACAGTGCCAGGTGGGTAGTTTGACTGGGGCGGTCGCCTCCTAAAATGTAACGGAGGCGCCCAAAGGTTCCCTCAGACTGGTTGGCAATCAGTCGTCGAGTGCAATGGCATAAGGGAGCTTGACTGCGAGACGTACATGTCGAGCAGGTGCGAAAGCAGGGCATAGTGATCCGGCGGTTGCGTGTGGAAGCGCCGTCGCTCAACGGATAAAAGGTACCCCGGGGATAACAGGCTAATCTTCCCCAAGAGTCCATATCGACGGGAAGGTTTGGCACCTCGATGTCGGCTCATCGCATCCTGGGGCTGAAGCAGGTCCCAAGGGTTGGGCTGTTCGCCCATTAAAGCGGTACGCGAGCTGGGTTTAGAACGTCGTGAGACAGTTCGGTCCCTATCCTCTACAGCCGGAAGTGACTTGAGAAAAGCTATCCCTAGTACGAGAGGACCGGGATGGACGCAGCTCTCGTGTGCCAGTTGTTCTGCCAAGAGCATGGCTGGTTAGCGACCTGCGGAAGAGATAACCGCTGAAGGCATCTAAGTGGGAAGCTCCTTTCAAGATGAGGTCACTCACAGGGTTAACCTGGTAAGGCCCGTGGTAGACGACCACGTTGATAGGCCGGAAGTGTAAGCGTGGTAACACGTTCAGCTGACCGGTACTAATCGGCCGAGGGCTTTGGTCTTTCTCCATGGAAGTTCGTGCTCGCTATGAAGTCCTCGAGGGCGCCCACTGGGCACCCTTTCGTAGTTGACAACAGGTTTCGGTGGCCATAGCGAGAGGGTCACACCCGTTCCCATCCCGAACACGGAAGTTAAGCCTCTCAGCGCCGATGGTACTTGGGACGAGAGTCCCTGGGAGAGTAGGTCGCCGCCGGATTTCTCATATGAAGCGAGCTTGAGGACCCATTCGTGGGTCCTCGCTTGCGTTTTGGGTCGGGCTTAGGGCTACAAGCGGCGCGTCCGGTAGGCTCCTCGCATGTCCCCGCAGCCGCCTGCCCGTGGACGCGCTGGGGCGCGTCGGAGTTCTCCACGTCCTGACGCCGGACGTCCCAAGAAGGGCAATCCCTTTCCGAAAGGGGCTCGGGATACCCGTGCCGTCGCCGGCGAGGCGGTCGATCGAGCGCGCGGGGTGCGGAGCGACGGGACGCCGCGGCGACCGTCACCCAAGAAGGCCGGGACGAGGATCCCGCCGCCCCCTCCGGCGCGCCCGCCTGCGAAGACTGCCCGTGAAGCTGACGTGTGGATCGACGAGGGTCCAATAGGTGGTACGCAGGCGCCCGCCCCGAAGCGGCGCCCGAAGGTGAGTCGCCCCGACGTGGACCCCTCTGAGCTGATACCGCTTGTCGGTCAGAAGCGCGCCAAGACGCTGAGCGCACGAATCGCCGACGCGGCGGTGGCGTTCGCGTCCGAGCGCTACCCCGACGCCCGACGGATCCTGCGCCCGATCGTCGAGGAGGCGCCCGCCTCGGCGACCGCTCGGGAGCTGCTCGGACTAACCCAGTACCGTCTGGGCAACTGGGCTGATGCGGCACGGCAGCTCGAGGCGCTCCGCGAGATCACCGGCAATGACGTGGATCAGCACCCGGTGCTGGCCGACTGCTATCGAGCCCAGCGGAAGTACGCGCTCGCGGATGAGCTGTGGGTCGAGCTCCGCGAGGCGTCGCCCTCGGCCGAGTTGGTGAACGAGGGGCGAATCGTCGCAGCCGGAGCGCTCGCTGATCGGGGTCGGCTGGCCGACGCGGTGCGAGAGCTCGAGAAGGGTTGGAAGGCGCCGAAGGCACCCAAGTACCACCACCTGCGACGCGCCTATGCGTTGGCGGACCTTTATGAGCGGATCGGCGAACTGCCGAAGGCGCGAAAGCTGATGGCGTGGGTTGTGTCGCACGACCCCGAGTTCGCCGATGCCGCAGAGCGCGCTGTCTCGATGGGCTGAGGTGCGCTGAGGCTCGACGGCGCTGCACTGGAGGACTCGCACCGAGTCGCCCCCGTTCTTTAACCTTGAGCGACCGTCCCTCATCAGGACAAACCCGCATGCAGCCCGCATGAAGACAGTCCCTCAGGACCGTCCCGAACAACAGATCCAGGAGACCACGGTGGATATCCAGAGCCTGCTCGGCAACGAGGCCGAGTCGCTGCTGTCACACGAATCGAAGACGATCAGCAAGGACCAGTTGCACCTTCCCGGTCCGGACTTCGTCGATCGCATCTTTGCCCAGAGTGACCGGTCGCCCCAGGTGCTCCGCAACCTCCAGCAGCTCTTCGGCAACGGTCGCCTCGCCAACACCGGCTACGTGTCGATCCTGCCGGTCGACCAGGGGATCGAGCACACTGCAGCGGCGTCGTTCGCCCCGAACCCCGACTACTTCGATCCGGAGAACATCATCAAGCTCGCGCTCGAGGGGGGCTGCAACGCCGTCGCGACGACCTTCGGTGTGCTCGGCACGATGTCGCGGAAGTACGCGCACAAGATTCCGTTCATCGTGAAGGTGAACCACAACGAGCTGCTGACCTACCCGAACAGCTTCGACCAGATCCTCTTCGGATCGGTGCAGCAGGCGTTCGACCTCGGCGCGGCCGGCATCGGCGCCACCATCTACTTCGGAGCCCAGGAGTCCCGTCGTCAGATGCAGGAGATCTCCGCCGCCTTCGAGGAAGCGCATCAGCTGGGCATGTTCACCGTCCTGTGGTGCTACCTGCGCAACGACGGCTTCAAGGCTGACGGGGTCGACTACCACGCATCCGCCGACGCCACCGCCCAGGCCAACCACCTCGGCGCCACGCTCGGGGCAGACATCCTCAAGCAGAAGCTCCCGACGAACAACGGTGCATTCAACGCCATCAAGTTCGGCAAGACCTCGCCGCTCGTCTACTCCGAGCTCACCACCGATCACCCGATCGACCTGGCGCGCTGGCAGGTCGCCAACGGCTACATGGGCCGCATCGGTCTCATCAACTCGGGCGGCGAGTCCAAGGGCGCGTCCGACCTGGCCGAGGCCGTTGCCACCGCCGTGATCAACAAGCGTGCAGGCGGCATGGGTCTCATCTCGGGTCGCAAGGCGTTCCAGAAGCCCCGCGCCGAGGGCATCGAGCTGCTCAACGCCATCCAGGACGTCTACCTCGACCCCACGGTCACCATCGCGTAAGGCGACC
>JAIBBP010000022.1 GCA_019694615.1 Microthrixaceae bacterium
CAGCTCCCCGTTCGGTTACGCGTTGTCTATCACACGCGGCAGGGGCGGCCTACTCAGCCCAGAACCCACCCATGCGTGCGAGCGTGCGGAGCATGATCTCGTCGGCGCCGCCGCCGATCGACCACAAGCGGGTGTCGCGGAAGAACCGCGCCGTCCACGTCTCCCCGATGTAGCCGACCCCGCCGTGGAATTGCAGACAGACGTCGGCGACCCGCCGCGCCAGGCGTGCGCTGCGGAGCTTCGCGACTGTGGCGAACCTGGTGATGTCATCGCCCCGCGTCTGCGCCGCCGCGGCGTGGTAGTTGTAGTACTTGAGCAGGTCGACCTCGCTCGCCAGATCCGCCAGCTCGTAGGCGAGGTGTTGGTTGGCCATGAGGGGCTGGCCGAACGCGATGCGTTGCTTGAGGTAGTCGGCGGTGCGCTCCAGCGCGTACTCCATGGCGCCGACCATCTGGTATGCCGCGATCATGCGCTCGTCCTGGAACTGCGACATCTGCTGCTGGAAGCCCCGCCCGATCTCCCCGATGGTGTTCGAGACGGGTACGCGCATGTCGTCGAAGGTGAGCACGGCCGTGTCGGAGCTGCGCATCCCGAGCTTGTCGAGCTTGCCGCTGACCTGAAACCCGGGGGTGTCGGTCGGCACGATGATCTGGCTGATCCCACGAGACCCGCCCTCCTCCGACGTGCGTACGAGGAGGCACACCCAGTCTGCCTGCGTTCCGCTGGTGATGAAGGTCTTCGACCCGTTGATGACCCACTCGTCGCCGTCCCGCACGCCTTTCGTGCGGATACCGGCCACGTCGGACCCGGCGTCGGGTTCGGTGACCCCGACCGCCGCCACGTGCTCGCCGCGGATGGCGGGCGCGAGGTACTTCTGCTTGAGCTCGTGGCTACCGAAACGATGAAGTGAAGGAGTGGCCATGTCGGTCTGAACGCCGATCGCCATCGCCACGCCGAGGCACGGCATCCGTCCGAACTCCTCGGCCATGATCGCCACGTAGCCGTAGTCGGACCCGCCGCCGCCGTAGGCGGGGTCGTAGGTGAGGCCGAGGACCCCGAGGTCCCCCAGCTTGGCAAAGAGCTCGTGGGCGGGGAACGTGCCTGCCTGCTCCCACTCTTCGGCGTGCGGGTTGATCTCCCGCTCGACGAAGTCACGCAGCGTCTTGCGGAACAGGTCGTGCTCTTCGGTGAACAGGGTCACGTCGGCTCCTCCGGCGGTCGGCCCCCTGCCGACTCGGCACGTCCAGCCTACGGGCCCGAGCACATCAGTCACGTCAGGGTGATTGGCTAGCGTCGACCGTCACGACTCATCAGAGGGCTGCCCGATGACACTTCCCCCCGACGACCAACCCACCACTCCTCCCGCACCGACCTACGGAGGACCGCCACCCCCGACGTACGGCGCGCCACCACCGTCCCCTTACGGCTCGACACCGGCGTACGGGTCGTTTCAGCCGCCTTCACAGCCGCCGACAACACCCGGTCCCGAATCGTCGGGCGGTTCCAACCGGACGCCTTTGATCGTCGCGCTCGTCGCCGTCGCCGTCGTGCTCCTCGGGGGCGTCGGAGCGTTCGTCCTGATGTCGGACGACGACCAGGGGGCGACAACCGTGGCGGCACGACAGGAAACCACCGACACGCGGGCGATGACCGAGCCGACGGTCGAGGTCGACGGCGACGACCTGCCGATCGCCGATGACGACGCCGACGATCCCGCCCTCGGCCTCACGATCCCCATGATCACCGGCGTCGACCACACCGGCAAGTCGCTCACCATCCGCCCCGAGGGCCCACAACTCATCGTGGTGATGGCGCACTGGTGCCCCCATTGCCAAGCTGAGATCCCACGGGTGGTCGAGTGGGCGAACGACGGACTCGTCCCGAGCGATGTCGAGATCGTCGGCGTTTCCACCGCTGTCGACGAGGCTCGGGGCAACTACCCGCCCGCGTCATGGTTAGCCAGGGAGAAGTGGAAGTTCCCGGTTCTGGCCGACGACGACGAGACGACGGCGTTGAACGCGCTCGGGGTCTCGGGCTTTCCGACGTTCATCGCCGTCGACGAGGACGGCCGGGTCGCGGCGCGGTACTCCGGCGAGGCCGACCGCCCGCAGTTCACCCAACTGATCCAAGCAGCGCTCGACGGCGCACCCGAAGCCGCAGTCAGCGAATCTACCGACGACAGCGCCGGCAGCGAGTTCAGCGCCGACTGCCCGCCCGTCGACGGGGCTGCCCGCCCGACGAGGAGCTTCACGAGCTCTCCCCCAATGTGTATCGACCCCGACGGAGCGTATGAGGCAGTGCTGACGACCAACCTCGGGGAGTTCACCATCGCGCTCGACGCCGAGAACGCACCCCGGACGGTCAACAACTTCGTGTTCCTGGCGCGCCACCGCTTCTACGACGGCCTCGACTTCCACCGGGTCATTGCGGGATTCGTGTTCCAGGGCGGTGACCCCGAGGGTGACGGCTCCGGCGGTCCTGGCTACGAGTTCGACGACGAGCTGCCGTCCTCGGAGTACCGTCGATACGACGTCGCGATGGCGAACGCAGGGCCTGACACCAACGGCAGCCAGTTCTTCGTCATCACCGGCGACGACGGTGAGGCGCTCCCACCCTCCTACTCACGGTTCGGAAAGGTGACCGCCGGCACCGACGTCGCCGACGCGATCGGTGCCGTTACGACCGACGGAAACGACCACCCGCTCGACGACGTCACGATCGAGTCCGTCGAAATCGTGGAAGGCTGAGCACATGAGCGGCACCACGACGCCACGCACGATCTTCACCGACGACCACGAGATGTTCCGCGAGGCCTACCGTGCGTTCCTCGACCGGGAGATGGTGCCTCGTGCCCAGGAGTGGGACAACGCCGGAATCGTCAGCCGCGACGTGTGGGAGTCGGCTGGGAACTCGGGTTTCCTGTGCTTTGAGATACCCGAGGCCTACGGCGGCCCTGGAGTCGAAGACTTCCGCTACAACCTCGTCGTCGCCGAGGAGCTCGCCGCCGCTGGCGTCATGGCGGCAGGGGCCGGTTTCACGCTCCACAACGACGTAACGCTGCCGTACTTCATGAAGTACTGCACCGACGAGCAGAAGCAGCGGTGGCTCCCCGGCATGGCGGCGGGCACCCTCATCACCGCCGTTGCCATGACCGAACCGGGCATCGGTTCGGACCTCGCGTCGATGAAGACCACCGCCATCAGGGACGGCGACACCTACGTGGTGAACGGCTCCAAGACCTTCATCACCAACGGGATCAACTCCGACCTCGTCATCGTCGCCGTCAAGACCGACCCGGGCGAACGCCACAAGGGAATGAGCCTGCTTGTCATCGAGCGTGACATGGACGGGTTCGAGCGCGGCCGAAACCTCGACAAGATCGGGCTTCACGCCCAGGACACGGCGGAGCTGTTCTTCAACGACGTTCGGGTTCCTGCCGAGAACCTGCTGGGAGCAGAAGGCCAGGGCTTCTTCCAGCTGGTCCACAACCTTCCCCAGGAGCGACTGAGTATCGCCGCGGCCGCCGTGGCACACGCTCGGGCCGCCCTCGGGTGGACGCTCGACTACTGCAAGGAGCGCACGGCGTTCGGCCAACCGATCGGCTCGTTCCAGAACAGCCGCTTCAAGCTCGCGGAGATGGCAACCGAGGTGGAGATCGGCCAGACCTTCGTTGACCGCTGTGTGGACGAGTTGCGGGCCGACACGCTGACCGCGGAGAACGCAGCGATGGCGAAGTGGTGGTGCACCGAGATGCAGAAGCGCACGATGGACACGTGTCTCCAACTGCACGGCGGCTACGGCTACATGCTCGAGTACCCCGTGGCCGGGGCGTACCTCGATGCTCGGATCACCACGATCTACGGCGGCACGACCGAGATCATGAAAGAGGTGATCGGCCGCTCACTCGGCGTCTGAACCCTCGGGCGTGCTCGCAACCTGTTCTGTTGTACAAAGCGCGCGGCTCCGCGCGCGCTTTGTACAACAGAACAGGTTGGGGGGACGGTATTCCAGTGCCTCGTGCTATGGTGCACGTCGCTTTCGGGCGTTTAGCTCAGTTGGTTAGAGCGCACGCTTCACACGCGTGAGGTCGGCAGTTCGAGTCTGCCATCGCCCACCGCTGCACCAGCCCGTTCTGTCCTGCGAGAGCACCACCCGTCCGGTGCTCTCGCAGGACAGAACGAGGGGCGAGCGACCTACGGGGCGAACTCCGAGACTGGTCGTCCCGCAAGGGCGTCGACGATTCGCGACGCGGTCTTCCCGTCGCCGTAGGGGTTAGCCCGGCGTGCCATGGCGTCGTAGGCGTCGGCATCTGTGAGCAGCTCCGTGGCGCGCTTCACGATGCGGTCGGCATCGCAGCCCACCAGCTCGACGGTTCCCGCCTCGACCGCCTCGGGCCGTTCGGTGACGTCGCGCAGCACGAGAACAGGCTTACCCAACGACGGTGCCTCCTCCTGGATCCCGCCGGAATCGGTGATGACCAGGCGTGCCCGGGCCATCACCGAAACGAGATGGTGGTAGTCGAGTGGGTCACAGAGGGTCACATTGGGGATGCGGCCGAGACGCTCGCGCGCGGGGCCGGCGACGTTCGGGTTCGGGTGGACGGGGTAGACCACGTGCGCGGTATCGGAGAATGACTCGGCCAGCTCGGCGAGTGCGTCGAACGCCAGGCGGAACGGCTCACCGAAGTTCTCCCGACGGTGAGCGGTCACCAGGATGACGTCACGATCGTGCGAGATGCCGTCGAGTGGGCCCGGCGCCGCCGGTATCGGCAGACTCGCGACCTGTAGCAGCGCGTCGATCACCGAGTTGCCGGTCACGAACACGCTCGACGGATCCTTCGCCTCGCGGAGAAGGTTGTCGCGGCTCCGCGGTGTGGGAGCGAAGTGGAGATCGGCAGCAACGCCGACGACCAACCGGTTGATCTCCTCGGGGAACGGTTGGCGGCGATCGAAGGTGCGAAGTCCGGCCTCGACATGTCCCACCTGCACGCCTGCGTAGGCGGCAGCGAGGGCGGCGGCCATCGCCGTCGTCGTGTCTCCTTGCACGAGCACCCAGTCCGGCTGCTCGGCGACGAGGATCGGTTCGAGCTGGCCCACGACCTTGGCGAGCACCTGTGACGGTGACTGGCCGGCGCTCATGACGTCGAGGTCGTGGTGGGCGGACAACGAGAACAGCCCAAGCACCTGATCGAGCATCTCGCGGTGCTGGGCGGTCACACACACCCGCGAGTCGAACTCGGGCGATGCGTCGAGCGCCGCGACGACCGGGGCCATCTTGATGGCTTCCGGGCGCGTTCCGAACACCGACAGAACCCGCTGAACAGCCATCAGGTCAGGATAGGGCTACCGCCCCGATCCCCCACCCCGCTCGTTCTGTCCTGCGAGAGCACCACCCGTCCGGTGCTCTCGCAGGACAGAACGAGCTTCGGCCGGAGCCGTAGTGTGCTCCGGGTGACCGCCATTGCACCGCCGCGAGCCGGCACGCCTCGCGCTGCCTTCTCACACCGGGCGTTCCGGTGGGTGTTTCTCGGAGCGTTCGCATCCAACATCGGCACGTGGATGCAGAATGTCGCGTTGCTGGCGTTCGCCAACCGGCTCGGCGGTGCCGAATACGTCGGAGTCGTCACGTTCGCACAGCTCGGTCCGATGCTGGTCCTCTCCCCGTTCGGCGGTGTACTCGCTGACGCGGTCGATCGAAAACTGGTCATGGTTGCCGCCGCGTCGGTGCAGCTGTCGATGAGCATCGGGCTCGCCGTCGTCGCCACCGCGGACAGGCCATCAAAGCTGCTCATCGTCGTCCTGGTACTCGTCATGGGCGTCGCCGCGGCGGCCAACGCGCCGGCATCGCAGGCCACGATGCCGGCGCTTGTCGGCCGCGCCGACCTGAGCGGGGCGGTCGCGCTCAACTCCGCTCAGATGAACGCGGCGCGGGTGCTCGGACCGGTGCTTGCGGTGATTCCGTTCCTCGAATCCACCAGCACCGTGTTCCTGGTCAACGCAGCGACGTACCTCTTCGTCATCGCTGCCGTCTCGTTGGTGGACTTCGACGGATCACCGAATCGCGGCGTTCACCACAGCCCGATGCGGGAACTCGTCGGCGGCCTCGAGGCAGCCAAGGACGATCCGGTCATCGGGCGGGCGCTGGCCACCGTCGGGATCTACTCGCTGTTCTCATTGGTGTTCATCTACCAGATGACCGGGTTCGCCGAGGACGTGCTGGGCCTCGACGAGTCGTCGTTCCGTCTGCTGTTCGGAGCATTCGGGCTCGGCGCTGCGATCGGCGCCATCGCCGTCGGCACCCGCCTCAGCGCCATCGACCGCACCGTGCTGGTGAGAGCCGGCCTCGGCGGGTTCGCTGTCGCGCTTGGCTTGTTCGCCGTTCAAACCTCAGCAGCGTGGGCGTATCCGCTGGTGGGACTTACAGGGTTCTTCTACTTCATCGTCATCACGGCCTTGTCGACCGCGATCCAGCACGAGGTGACCGACGAGGCGCGAGGACGGGTCATGGGCCTCTGGATGATGGCCTGGGCGGGCCTCGTCCCGGTCGGCAGTCTGCTCGCCGGGTACGTGATCGAGGACTGGGGTTATCGCAACGTGCTGCTGGTCGGCGCAGCAGTCGCGTTGGCACTCATTGCACTGGCTGATCTGAGCGGCGCCACTGCTGAGCCACCCGATCCAGCCCCACAATCCGACTTGCTTTGAGCAGCACTGCCTCGCCTTCGGTGGGCGCCGCCAGAACGTCAGCAAGTTCGCCGATGTCACCGACCGTGGCCATCACCGCGTCACCGTAGAGATCGGTTCCGACCGCAACGACTTCGATGCCGGCCGAGGCCGCCTCCGATGCGATCTCGCGGTGCAACCGCTCGGCGTCGTCGCCAAGTTCCGCCATGAGGCCGACGACGGCGACGCGACGGGCCGCGTCGATGGAGCCAAGCGCGGCGAGAGCGGCCCGCATCGAGGCCGGATTGGCGTTGTAGGCGTCGTCGAGCACCACTCCACCGGAGTCGAGTCTCACCAGGTCCATCCTCGACGGCGACAGGACCGCCAGCCCGAGCCCAGCGACGACATCGTCGATCGACACCCCAGTCACCAACGCGGCCCCGATCGCCGCCAGCGCGTTGGTGACGTTGTGATGACCACGGACCCCGAGGTGGATCTGCGCTCGACCCCATGGGGTCTCGGCGACGAAGCGAGGGCGGAGGTCGTCGTCGAGGATGATGTCGACGCCGCGGACTTCAGCGTTGGTGCCCAGCCCGAAGGTCAACACACGGGCTGTCGTCCGGCCGACCATCGCCGCCACACGAGGGTCGTCGGCGTTGAGAACCGCGGTGCCGTCCGCGGGAAGCGCCGCGATCAGCTCTCCCTTGGCCTCCGCGATCGCTTCGACGGATCCGAACATCTCGGTGTGTGCCGCAGCGACCGACGTCACGACGCCGACGTGGGGGCGGGCGATCCGGCACAGGGCTTCGATGTGACCCTCACCCCTCGCCCCCATCTCGATGATCGTGCGCTCGGTCAACTCGTCGGCGTTGAGGAGCGTGAGGGGAACGCCCAGCTCGTTGTTGAGCGAACGGGCGCTGGCCGTCGTCAGGCCGCTCCGGGCGCTCACCGCAGCCAGGAGGTCCTTCGTGGAGGTCTTGCCGACCGAGCCCGTGATACCGACAGTGGGACCGTTGATCCGGTCACGGGCCAGCGCTCCCATCGTTGCGAGAGCTGCGACGGTGTCGGGCACCACCAGCTGTGCGATGCCGGCGTCGACGGGCCGAGACACGACAGCGGCAGTGGCGCCGAGCCGAGCGGCGGATGCCACGAAGTCGTGCCCGTCGCGCCCACCCTGCACAGCGACGAAGAGCTCTCCCGGCCGGATCTCCCGGGAGTCGATAGCTACGCCGCGTATCGATGCGGCCCACCGGCCACCGGACGGACCCACAAGCTGAGCGCCTGTCGCGGCGATGAGGTCGTCCAATGCAACGATCATGCCCTCAATGATGACACCCGGACCCGCCGATCTCGCTGACCCTGCCGTTCAAGGGGCTGCGTAGGATGCGACGATGCCCAGTTCCCCCATCCGCCGCGGCCGCCAGGCCTCAGTTGCTCTGCCACCCAAGGTCAAGGTGATGGTCCTGTTCGGGGGTCAGTCGGCGGAACACGACGTGTCGTGCGTGTCGGCGGCCAACGTGATCGCCGCGTTGGACAGGGCCCGCTACGACGTCGTGCCCATCGGCATCGGCCGCGACGGAGCGTGGCGCTTGACCGGCGGAGCGACAACCTCCGGTACCGACGGCGACGGCGACGGGGACGCCGGACGCACCGCACTCGGAGGTCTCAGCACGTCGGGAGTCGCCGTCGACGCAATGCCGACACTGCGGTCCGACGAGGCCTCCGACACGCCGGTGGTCGTGCTCCCTGTGCTCCACGGACCCAACGGTGAGGACGGAACGATCCAGGGTCTCCTCGAGCTCGCCGGCGTCGCCTACGTCGGATCCGGCGTCCTCGGGTCAGCGGTGTCGATGGACAAGGCCATGGCCAAGGCGGTTCTGGACGCCGCCGACATCCCCCAAGCTCGCTATCGGGTCGCTCGTGCGTGGGAACTCGACGACGCGAGCGGAACCGACCTGCTCGACGACATCGCCA